>WGDQ01000065.1 GCA_015493185.1 Planctomycetaceae bacterium | reverse complement strand
ATGCGCCGAACGCAGCGAATGTGGCATGTCGTCGAATGGCATACGAGCCGGCTTCGCTCTCGCCGGAAAAAAGCGTTGTGGCGGCCAAACCGGAATCAGGAGATCAGCACGCCCGGTCGCCCGTGACGACATGCGGAAAGTGCGACGTGGCGACTTGGCGCTGCCCGCTGTAGCGTCCCAAAGAACGACGCGGGAGACGGTGTGCCGAGACTTGCCGCCGAAGACCGGTTTGCGACGCTCATTTCCACCACATTGGAGCACAGCATCGGGGGCAGCAACTTCGGCCGCCTGATCGTCGCGCGACACGCTCGCTAGATGGTGAAGCCGCTTCACGATGGACGAACGACGGACGCGAATACAAGAAGACCTGCGGGGCCTGATTTCCGGCGAGGTCCGCTGCGACGACACGTTCGTTCAAATCTACGCCAGCGATGCCAGCATTTTTCAGATCCGACCACTCGGTGTGATCCGGCCGCGCAGCAAGCAAGATGTGGTCGCATGCGTGCAATATGCTGCGGAAAACCAGATTCCGCTGCACGCCCGCGGAGGCGGAAGCGGACTGGCCGGTCAGGCAATCGGCCCGGGCCTTGTGATCGACTTTTCTTGCCACCTTCGCCGCGTCGCTGGTATTCACAACGACAGCGTGCGATCGCAGGCCGGTGTGGTTCTCGATCGTTTGAACGCCTATCTGCGTCCTCATGGGCGGATGATTGGTCCTGATCCCGCAACCATTGCCTCGACCACCGTGGGTGGCATGATCGGCGTGAATTCGGGCGGGAGCCATTGGCTTCGCTATGGCGCCGTACGCCAGCATGTTCGTTCGCTGGAAATCGTCACCGCCAATGGCGAAATGTTCGAGATCGGGCGAGAGCCGATCCCGCATCGCACCGCGCAGAGCGTTTTTTCTGACGATACAGCGTCGTTCTCTGCCCGCACCCAAACACGCCAGCACATCGTGGCCCGCCTGGCCGCTTTGCTCCAACGCCATCGAGAAACGATCGAAAGCACGCAACCTCGCAGTGTGGTCAACGCCGCTGGCTATCATTTGGCTGGCATCATGGCCGACGGCCGAATCGACCTGCCACAGCTCATCACCGGTGCAGAGGGCACGCTGGCTTTGGTTACCGAGGCAACGCTTTCAACGGTTCCGCTGGTAGAACACCGTGGCGTGGCCACATTCTTTTTCGAGTCGCTCGATCTGGCGACTCGCGCCGTGCAAGAGGTGCTGCCGCTGGCCCCTAGCGCGTGCGACCTGATGGATCGTCGGCATTTGAGTCTGGCCCGCGATGCCGATCCACGGTACGAGGCGCTCATTCCGGCCGCTGCCGAGGCCCTGCTTCTGGTCGAATGCATTGGTGAGAGCCCCACGGAAGTTCACGATGCGCTGCGGGGGCTTGTCGACCGTGTGGTTTGCGAGCGTCGGCTTGCCTTCGATGCTCGACAGACGTTCGACCCTCGAGAGGTCGAGCTTTTTTGGCAATTGACACGACACGTGGTGCCAAATCTCTACCGGCTGAAAGGAACGCAGCGTGCCGTGCCGTGTTTGGAAGATATCGCGGTGCCGCCCGAGGCATTGCCCGACTTTATCGTTCATCTGCAAAACAGCCTGAAGCGACATCAGGTCACCGCTTCGCTCTTCGCGCACGCCGGTCAGGGCCAATTGCACTTGCGCCCCCTGCTGAATCTGGGAAGCGGCGACGATTTGAAAAAGCTACGGTTACTGGCCGACGACTTGTATCGGGCCGTATTCAATGCCGGTGGCACGATCAGCGGCGAACACGGCGATGGGCTGAGCCGGACGGCCTTTCTTCGCGCGCAGTACGGCCCCCTTTACGACGTGTTTCGCGAAGTGAAACACATCTTCGATCCTCAAAACATTTTCAATCCCGGCAAAATCGTTGGCGACGAGAACGACTTGCCGACTGATCGGGTCCGGCCGGTACGCCTGGCTTTTCGTTCGTCGGCCTCGCAAACCGCGCATGCCCAGCAAACTCCCGAGGGCGAACCGGCGGAAAGAGCGATTCCCCCCGTGTTGCTCGATCTGCAATGGAACTGGCAGGCCGACGACGTGGCGCAGGAAGCGAGGAATTGCAACGGTTGTGGTGCTTGCCGTAGCCAATCGGACGAAGTGCGCATGTGCCCCATTTTTCACGCCCGGCCGCGCGAAGAGGCTTCGCCCCGAGCCAAGGCCAACCTGATGCGGGCCATTTTTACGGGCCAACTTCCGCCCGAGGCCATTTTGACCGATGCGTTCAAGGCCGTGGCCGATTTGTGCGTGCACTGCCACATGTGCCGCATCGAATGTCCGGCAGCGGTCGATGTGCCGCGCATGATGGCCGAAGCCAAGGGAAGCTACGTGGCCACGAACGGCGTGCGGCTGCACGATTGGTTCTTAGGGCATATCGACCGCCTCAGCAGCCTGGCCAGTTTGCTCAGCCCACTGGCCAATTGGATGATCGGCAATCGCCTGGCCCGCTGGGCAATGGAAAAATCGTTCGGCATTGCTCAGGGACGCAAGCTGCCTCGCAGTGTCTCGCAGCCCTTTACGCGTCGGGCCCGCAGGCAACGGCTGACGCGGCCCGTCCGACGTGCCGAGCCGAAAGTCGCTTATTTTGTCGACACGTATGCCAACTACCACGATCCGGAACTGGCCGAAGCCTTAGTTTCGGTGTTTCAGCACAACGGCGTGGCTGTTTATGTTCCACCAGCCCAACGTTCGTCGGGCATGCCGTTGATTGCAACCGGCCTGCTGGACGCCGCCAAACGACTAGCGGCTCAAAACATTGCCATATTGGCCGACGCCGTACGACAGGGCTACGACATCGTGGCCACCGAACCCTCGGCCGCCATGTGCTTGCGACACGAATATCCGGCGCTGCTCAGCGACGAAGACGCCCGGCTCGTGGCCGACCATACGTACGAAGCCTGTAGCTATCTTTGGAATCTGCACCACAAAGGGCGGCTGAAGTTGAATTTTCGGCCCCTGCCAACGGTGCTCGTTTATCACACGCCGTGTCACTTGAAGGCATTGGGCACGGCATCTGCTGGCGAAAACCTGCTGCGGTTGATTCCGGCCCTGCGGGTCCATAAAACGGAAAGTGGTTGCTCTGGCATGGCAGGCACCTACGGCCTGATGCGAAAGAACTATCGCACCAGCCTCCGCGTGGGGCACACTTTGATGAGAACTCTTCGTAGTTCGGATCGACAGGCCGGCACGACCGAGTGCAGCGCCTGCAAAATACAAATGGAGCAGGGAACGCACAAACCGACGATTCATCCGCTGAAAGTTCTGGCGCTGGCCTACGACCTAATGCCACAGATCGCCGAGCGGCTGGCGGCTCGAAGCGAAGAGTTGATCGTCACATGAGCACAACCATGAAAATCGAAGTCAGATTATTCGCCGCCGCGCGCGAATTGGCAGGCGTGTCGGCATTGGAAGTGGAGTTGCAATCTCCTGCCACGGTGCGACAGCTCCGACACCACTTGGCAGAGAAAGCCCCGGCGTTGGCCCCCATGGTGCCCCACATGGCAATTGCCGTGGGTTCCGACTACGTTGAAGACGATGCGTTGATCCGTCCCGGCGATCAGGTGGCGTGCATTCCTCCGGTTAGTGGTGGCTGAGAAGGTGGGTTCAAAATCGCTTCCAGGCCCGAGATTGCGAGCAGGCGATTCATATCAAGGAGGACGAGGCAGGCGAATCCTCTATAGAACTGGTCGATGCAGACCGACGACCGGACAGTCGGCTAGCTCGCGACCGAAGCCGGAATCGCCGTTTGAAGATACCTTCTGAGCGTGCCATGCGTCGAGCATTTGCGAGGCCTGAACGGCACATGGTTTAGGTTTACGCGTGTGTCGTGTTTTGGGACCGCGTTCGGTCGCCTGCTTATCGCAAAGGGTGTGCGGGCATGACGTGGCTCATTGGCATCGCAGCGTGGTATCGAGATCAGAAACGATGATCCAAATCACCCATCAAGCAATCGACACGACTGCCGCGCTCGAGGCCGTGAGAAGCCCGCGGGCCGGAGCCGTCGTGCTTTTTCTGGGCACCGTGCGAGAACAAACCAATGGTCGGGCCACCGCCTCGCTCGATTATGAATGCTACGAAGAAATGGCCCGGGATCAGCTTGCGAAACTTGAAGAGCAAGCCAGAAACCGCTGGCCCATCGTCGAAGTCGCGTTGATCCATCGAGTGGGACATCTCGAACTGGGCGAGGTCAGCGTGGCCGTGGCTGTCAGCTCGCCGCACCGTGGCGATGCGTTCGCTGCGGCGCAGTGGCTGATCGATACGCTCAAAGAGGTCGTGCCGATCTGGAAACAAGAAAACTGGGCCGATGGCAGCAGCCAATGGGTTCATCCCGGCATGCAATCACCAGCAGCCCAGAGTGCGGCACGTAGCGACGCGCACGTGACTGACCGGCCGGCAGCGGACGCCGCTGCCGCATCGCGCGGCGCGGACCTTCCAACCTCAGCACGAGAAAGCCAGGACCGATGATCCAAGGCCCTTTGGTCGATGCTTTCGGGCGCGTTCACACC
>WGDQ01000064.1 GCA_015493185.1 Planctomycetaceae bacterium | reverse complement strand
GAGCCAGCTCGATATCGAGCTGGCGGAAGACCAAATGCCGTGGCTCGGCCCATCGGGCAGCGGCTCGCTCAACAAATGCTTTCGAGACGTCGGTAAATTCGTAGTGCACCGGGAGCGAGCCGATTGCCTCGAGCAGATGCACGGTGGTTCCGCCTGTGCCGGCGCCGACTTCCAACACTCGCAGCGGCCGTTGCGGCGACGCATGGCGACACAGAGCTGCGAGTACCACGCCAGCCAGTCGCGCATAGTAACGCGGCCAAGGCGATTGTTCGTAAAGTTGTTGGGCCTGCTCGTAGCTGCCGCCTGGGAAAAGCAGATCGAGCGGGTCGCACTCGCCGCGGACGACCTCGGCCAAGCGACCCCCGCAACGCGATAGAAATTCGATCTGAAGTTTCAATTGCGGGAAACGGTCGACTAGCTGCACGCGACGTTGTTCGGTCCGTGCTGCTGTCGCGGTGCATGGGCGCACGGCAATCCACCGCTCGTTGTGCAGGCGAAGCCAACCGTCTTCGGTAAGCATGGCCAGCAAGCGCCGCAAAAGCCGACGGAATTTTGACGCGCGACGCGCATCGACCTTCAGAGCCTGGCAAATCTGATCAAGGTCGCATGTTTGGCCAGCAGCCGCAAACAGTCCGGCCGAAGCGAGCATCTCAATCACATAGGCGCTGCAAAGCGTGTCGAGCTGTCGGTCGAGACCTTCAAGCGGTGCAATGGCTGCCTGAAGCGACTGGCGTTCTCTCGCGTAAGCATGCTTGAGTTGCTCGATTGCGAATTGCCACGCCGTGTCGAGAGCCTCGGTCGTGGTCGGGGCACCGCTCGTGGCAACCGTTTTCGACGTCGCCGCGGCCGGCCTTGCGAGCGACTGCTGTTGTGGTTGCTGCGGCTGTGGGTGCCGCTGTTCGGCTGATGGTGCACTGCTGGCGACGTTGGACGTCAGCCCGCCGGAATCAACGACGTCGATGATGCCGATCTGCGGCAGGTTTCGCGACAAGGCATATCGAAACGCAGCCACGGCCTGCGATGAACGAAGTGGGCGGATGCCGCTGGCACGCATGGCTTGCTGGTATGCCGCAGGCGCCGCAGCGCGTGTCTCGCCCCATACGCCCCAGTTGATACTGGTAGCCGGCAACCCGAGCCGCCGGCGCTCGTGCACGACGGCATCCATGAAGGCATTGGCGGCAGCATACGTCGCGTGGCCAGTTCCCCCGACCAAGGCCGACATCGAGGAGCAAACAACGAACCACTGCAAAGGCAGATCGCGCGTTGCTCGGTGCAGCGAAAGCACGCCGAGTGCCTTGGGACGCAGCACTTCGTCGATCGAAGCGGCGTCTTTCTGCCACAGCGCCCGGTCGCGCATGACACCCGCACAGTGAATCACACCATCCAGTCGGCCATGGCGGTCGAGAATGTCGCGGACAACGGCTTGCGTGGCATCGAAGTCGGCCACGTCGCATGTCAGGGCTTCGACGATCAGACCGCGTCGACGGAGCGTTTCCAGCCGTGAAACCGCGCGTGCCACGGCATCGTCAGCTGGCTGACTGCCGCCAAGCCAGTGGTGCCACTGCGATGGTGGTGGCAAGGAGGTCCGACCAAGCAGAACCAGACCGCCAGCCCCCTCGTCGGCCAGCGCTTGGGCCAGCTCAAAACCCACATCGCCCAAGCCACCGCTGATGAGGTACACACCGCCTCGCCGCACGGCAAGCGGCGGAGCCAGCAGCGGGGCATCGGCCGCCCGCGGCGTTGTTGGCAACTGTGTTGTGGGCAGATGTTCCGGCGCGGTGGATTGTTCGGTTGCCGGTGTGTGGTGGCCGCGTGGTGCGTTGGTGCCTCGATTGTTCGTCGAAGAAGTGTTGGCCGCGTTGGTGGACGTGGCCGATGTGCTGCCGGCCGCACTGCCGCACTCGGGCAGCAGCGTGGGCGCAAAGCGTCCGCCTGTCTGCCAAACGACCTGAAGATGATGGTCGTCGTGTCGCAGTTCGTCCGATAGGCGAAGCAGCTCAGTGTGTGTGTCGGGCTCATGATTGCCCAAATCGATTGCCCGGACGCGAAGCGACGGCAGTTCGCTGCCGGCGATGCGGGCCAACGTCCATAGGGCAGTTCGAGCGGGCACGCATGCATGCCCGGCCGATGGGCATGCCGACCTTGTAACCACCCAGCACTCGATCGGCTGGCCAGCGGCCACCGTGGCATAAGCCTGAGCCAGGTAGGCAACGCTGTAAAAGCCTCGTTGAAGCTCTTCGGCTTCTGCCGCCGCATCAAGTGGGTTGTCGGGCACGGGCAGAGCGGTCCAAAGATGAACGACCGCCCCCACAGCGGAGTTGTCGCCGGATGCGTTGCCAGCAAGGGAGGCGAGCAGTTGACGATAATCGTCGGGATTGTGTGGGCAGAGTTCGATACGGTGCCCATCAAGGCGGCGATACGACCGGCCGGGCAGCACTTCGATCACGTCGCGCCCTGCGCTGCGAAGATGATCGACGAACTGTTGGGCCAGAGGCTGTCGGGCATGGAAAACGATCCAGCGTCCGCTCGGGAGCTCTCGTTGCTGGCTCAGTGGTGCCGGGACTAGAGCGGGCACGTAGAACCAGGAAGCAGAAACCGTATTTTCTTTCCTCGAGCTTGCTGTGAAGGCGGTATCAGAGCCCTCGTGGCCCTCTTGGCGGGTTGCACTCTCCTCTTCGGCTGTGTGAGGTTCGTGCGTTCGGCCGGGCTGCGTTGGTGAATCGCCCAATGTATTGGTCGGCGTACTGGTCGGCTGGTTCGAGGGCGCATGGCGGAATGGATAGGTTGGCAGCGGCACGCGGCATTGTTTGGTTCCTCGATGGTACCGCCGCCAATCGATGGCTACGCCGGTTGTGTAAAGCCCCGCGATGACGTGAGCCAGCGATTCAGATTGCCCGGAGGGTGCACGCGCCGCAGAGCTAGTGTGAGCGGCTGATGTGTCGTTGAAGCTCAAGTCCGTTGCGCTGTCGGTGCCAGGTCGGAGGCCCCCTTCGTTCTCGAATAAGGGCACCAGGCCGTCGAACGTTGGCAGACCTAGCCGGAGCCGCTGGTTTGGTTGAAGCAACTCCGTTGCCCCGACAGCAGGCGGCGTCCCGCGGCCGTGGCGATCGACGCTTTCAGCCGGCAACGTCGGGAGGCCCAGGTGCAATACCACATGGCAACCCAACGACGCGAGTTGCTCAAGCGCGCGGTTGAACTGAGCCGAATCGGGCTGAGACAGCCCGGCAGCCCACGCCCTCCAGTGCGCGGCATTGGGGGCATGGGGACCTGCGATCGGCTGGCCCGTGACCGACGAGACCCACGGCGACTCGGGCAGCCGGGTGTCGTAGCGTGCCGCACGTCGAGCCAACAAATCGAGCTGTTCTGCGTTCAAATGCCGCCGCTCGTCCACACCGACCGTAGCCGCCCGGGATCGTTGATCGGACTGATCGGACTGATCGGACTGGGTTGCCAACTGGTGATGCAGCACAAGCAGGTCGAGGGCATCATCGAGTCGCATCGAACGGCTGACGACGGCGGCCACCAACTCGCCAATTCCGCCGCCAACGCAGGCAGCCGGTTCAACGCCCCAATCGCGCCACATCGCGGCGGCCGCATATTGCAGGCAAAACCGTACAACCGAAGCAGGAGCAGCCCGGTGTGGAGGTTCGGAATCAAGCGAGTCGGCCGAGTGCGTCGCAGGGAGCTCACCGCGCTGTGGTTTTGCTCCAGAGACGTGCTGTGGCGAAATGCCGATCGCCTTGTATAGCGAGTAACCAGCACGCTTTAGCAGCCGCTGGTGCAACGTGGCGAGCGCTTCGCGGAGCGCCGTCGTTTCTTCCACCAATTGCAAAGACAACGCCGGAAGCGGGCCCTTGCTCGGCGGCACGACAAAAGCAACCTTGGGCCGCCGCCAATCAAGCGCGTGGCCCTTGAAATAATGCGCTGATGGTCGATCGGCGAGAAAATCTTGTAGGCGTTCGGCCAGTTGCCGCGATGTGCTGCCAACCACAGCCAAACGATGTTCCCAGTGGGCACGGCCCACATGTGTGGTGAAGCAGATGTCGGCCGCCGAAGGTGTGTGACTCTCAGGTGCGGTCATCCCCTCAGCATGGTTGTGCAAATGCGCACGCATTCGATTGGCCAGGTGACGCAACGTGTCGGGGTCGCGGGCGGAGAGCGTGAGCACTTGCTGTTGCCCAGCGCGAGGCGGATCGTTCTGCGAGTTTCGCAATGGGGCTTCTTCAACCACGATGTGCGCGTTCGTGCCACCGAAGCCGAATGAACTGATGCCGGCGCGGCGGACGCCACTGACCGGATTCCATGGCTTCAACCGATCGTTGACGTAGCACGGGCTTTGCTCAAAACAAATGGCCGGGTTGGCCTCGTCCAGGTGAAGGCTCGGCGGCAGCATGCGGGCCCGCATTGCCAGTAGCACTTTGATTAGGCCCGCGATGCCGGCCGCCGCTTCAAGATGGCCGATGTTGGTTTTCACGGCACCCACGGCGCAAAACTGCCGTCGATCCGTGCAGCGGGCAAAAGCGCGACGCAGGCCGTCGATCTCGATCGGATCGCCCAAGGCCGTGCCTGTGCCGTGCGTTTCCACATAGCTGATCGAGGTGGCCTCGATGCGGGCATCGTTCCAGGCGTGGCGAATCACCTCAGCCTGCGCCTCGGAACTGGGCACTGTGAGGCCTGAAGACCGACCGCCGTGATTGACAGCCGTGCCACGAATCACGCCGTGGATCGTATCGCCGTCGGCCAACGCGCGCGAGAGCGGTTTGAGGAGCACCACGCCCACGCCTTCGCCCGGCACATAGCCATCCGCACGACGATCGAATGTGCGGCAACGGCCATGGCGCGACATCGCGTTGAGCCGACCAAGCGTTTGGAAGTGAGTATCAGAGAGACCGGCCTGTACGCCGCCGACAATGGCGTGGTCGCACTCACCACGGCGCAGCGATTGCACGGCCAAATGCATTGCAACCAGAGAACTGGAGCAAGCCGTGTCGAGCGTGATGGAAGGCCCTTTGAGATTCAGGACGTAAGAGATGCGGTTGCCTACAATTGCCGGAGCAACGCCTGTGGCCGCGTAAACATCGGGGCGGCCATCGGCGGCGGTCATCGGCGCGCCCGAGGCCATTGCGGCAACAAACACCCCGGTAGCGTTCCCAGACAGGGCATCGCCTGCGTAGCCCGCGTTTTCCAAGGCTTCCCACACCACTTCTAACAGCAGCCGCTGCTGCGGGTGCATCGACTCGGCCTCGCGCGGCGAGATGCGGAACACCCGGGCGTCGAAGCCCTCGATGTCTTCGAGTAAGCCGGCGACGGTCGCGGCGTCTTCGGCGAGCATGCCGTCTTGCTCTGTAGCCGACAGCCCGTGGCGTTTCTGCCCGATTGCCGTTGGCTGATCGGCAACAGCCCCGCTCGAACTAGCCACGCGTTGGTTGGTGGCGGCGCGGCGCAATCGACCGGCCTCGCTGCCGCGCCGCACGGGTGCGATGGAGTCGACTCCGTGGGCCATGTTTTGCCAAAAACGTTGCAAATCGGGCGCGCCCGGGAAACGGCCCGCCATGCCGATCACGGCAATTGGTTCCGGCACGCCTTCTGGTTCCGGCATGTCTTCCGGTTCCGGCACATCTTCCGACGCTGCGGTAGCAGGCTGCGCGGCCGTGCGAGCCTTGCTCTCGGACCCGCCTGATCCAGAGCGGCCCGAATGGTCGGTCTGCTGCGATGGTTCCTCCGGCACCCGTGTACCGGCCTGTGAAGTGCTCGCGGCACCGGCCGCTGGCTGGGCATCTCGTCGAAAGTCCGAGCGAGGCTCAGGGGTTGGTTGATGTTGCGAGGGCATGCGCTGCTCCGCCAAACCAGACGCGTTGCCCGCAGCCGCGCTGCTCGATGGATTGGCTGCCGACGCGGAGGCAGCACCGGTTTGGCAATCGGATTTACTCCGGTCGATGCCCGTTGCGGGAAGGATGCCCGTTGCGGCAAGGGCGTATTGTTCCACGAGGGTGCGGGCCAAGGCCTCGACCGTGGGATGATCGAAGAGCAGCGTGCGCGGCAGAGGCCGACCGACGAGTCGACTCAACTTTGCGGCCATTTCGGCAGCAACGACCGAGTCGACTCCCAGATCGAGCATCGCGTCGCGCGGGTCGAGCGTTTCGACACCAACTTCAAGGGCTTCGGCCAACAAATCGAGCAGGATGGCGGTTGCCTGTTCGGTGGTTGCCGTCGATGCCTCGGGTCGAGGACCGGTTTGCGCCAGGTGGGTTGTGGGCTGTTCGGCGCTCGAGCTGCGGGCCTCGGGCGACGTTGCCGCGCCTGGCTTTTTGTGGTTCGGTGCGTGCGAAAATGCCGTGCCGCTAGCGTCGCGATCGGCTTCGTGAGCCGTCGGTGGCTGGTCGACCGTTCGGTCGCTATCGCGCACAACAGAAGAAGATTGCTGGGGCTCCGTGGCAGCCGCCGGAGCGTCGTATCGCGTGACAACGACCTGGCGCCGGCCACTGCGCAGAACGGCCTCCAACGCCCGCAAACCCGTGGCCGTAGCGATCGGGGCGATGCCATGCGCCCAACCAAGTCGTTCGGTCGCTCGTCGAGAATCGCTCTTGGCCGCGTGGTTTCGGGCCACAGCCTCTTCGAAATGGGCCGTGGCCATGCCGGTTTCTGCCCACATGCTCCAGTTGATGCAGTGGGTCGTTTTTCCTCGCGACTGTCGCCACGCGGCAAAGGCGTCGAGGTATCGGTTCGCTGCCGAGTAGTCGCCCTGAAAC
>WGDQ01000063.1 GCA_015493185.1 Planctomycetaceae bacterium | reverse complement strand
TTTCAGGGTCGACCACCAGCACGGTCTCGTCGGGAAGCTGCGAACCGCACCCAACCAAGCGGCGGACGGTGTGGCTTTCGGGCGTGGGGTCGGTGGCCCGATGCTGTTCGAGCGAGGCGGCATCGTACTCGGCGATAATGGGCGGTTGCTTCATGTAGCCGCCGGTGACGATCAACGTGGCTTCGGCCAGGCCGTAGCAGGGATAAAACGCTTCGCGGCGGAAGCCGCAGGGGCCGAACTTCTCGACGAATTGTTCGAGCGTTTCGGGGCGGATCGGTTCGGCGCCGTTGAAGGCCACTTGCCAGGTGCTCAGGTCGAGCGATCGGCACTGCTCAGGGGTGATTTTGTCGACGCAAAGCTGATAGGCGAAGTTGGGGCCGCCGCTCGTGGTGCCGCCGTAGCGGGTGATGGCCTGCAACCAGCGATACGGCTTTTGCAGAAACGACATGGGCGACATGAGAATGTTGGGGCGGCCGACGAACAGCGGCTGCAAGATGCCGCCGACCAGGCCCATATCGTGATAGCTGGGCAGCCAGAAAACGCCCGTGCCAGAACGCGTGTGTTCGAAGGCATAGGCGATCAGGGCCGAATTGTGCAACAGGTTGCCGTGCGTCATCATCACGCCCTTGGGCGTGCCGGTGGAACCGGATGTGTATTGCAGGAAGGCGAGCGTGTCGGGGCCGACGTCGAGATCGCGCCACTGGTCGGCCATGGCGTCGGGGGTTTGATCGGTGTGTAACCAGTCGAGCTGCTGGAGCTCGGGCGTTTTTTCGAGCAACGGCTGCACGCGATCGGAAACGGCGCGGGTGCTCAGCGCCGCGCGGGCGCCGGAGTCGTTGACAATGGCGCGGATGCGATCGAGCGAACGATTGGCCCGTGGCGGATAGGCCGTGACGGCCACCACGCCGGCGTAAAGGCAGCCGAAAAAGGCGGTGATGAAATCAAGCCCGGGCGGATAAAGCAGCAGGGCCCGCTGGCCGACCAGATCGTGCGATTCGAGCCAGGCGGCAATCGCCCGAGCACGACGGTCGAGCTCAGCGTTGGTGAGATGGGCCTCTTCGGTTTCGCCGTCGACCAGGAAGGTGTAGGTGCAGGCGTCGGGCTGAAACCGGGCCCGGTGCCGTAACAACGCTACCAAACTGGGAGGACCAAAAAAGGAACCGGGGAACTGGTTTGAATTCACGTCTTTCCTTGCTCCCTTGAATCGCGAGGGGGTCGAATCAAGGTGGTTCCGCGCGCGATTGTTTGCTACGGCCCATCGTGGGCGGGAATGCCGGGCCGTGCTGCCGGCGGTTTGCAACCGATGGGGTTGCATGCCCGCTGGCAGCCCATATGCCGGTCGGCTATGACGTTCGATATTCCCGAACCGTTTTACGGCGTGTTTTGTGCTGCTGCCACGCAATGGTAACGGGCCGCGACGCGACGAGGCACACTCGCGATGGCGCTTGGTGCCGTGACGGCTGCCCTTCTCTTTTTGGCCGCAACGTCCAACGCGACTCGCTAAAACTCGGCTTTTTCCGGCAACGGACCGGAGGCAGCCACACGAAGAAACGGGACGAGCCCTCGCTTATGGCAAGCGAAAACGATGCTCGGCTGTTTCCAACGCACGCTGGAATGCTGAGAAACCGGCAACCGCCTTTTCGCGGGGCTTTGCTCAGAACACGCCGAAAGTAAACCTTGGTGATCCGTGAGTTTGTGGAGGGTTCCTGCTCGTGGGTCCGACACGCAAACGCGATACCCACCGTCGGCGGTGAGGCGATGTCGGACGCGTGGTTCGTATCGCGCGGGGCCTCGGGATATTCCCAGCGCAGTTTTGCCCACTGCTCGAGGCCACGCGACGAGGGTTGCAAAGGCGGGGGGTGTATCTGGAAGTTCGTACTTTGAAGCGAACTTTCCGGCAGGCGTTTGCCCACCGGGCTACGATCCTCACCGCCCGGCAGCGCGTGGTAACCGTCAAACTTTCACAAAACGCATAACCCGCAGACGGTCGACCAATAAAAGCCTAACCCTTCAGGGCGTTGGCTTCAAATGACTTTCGGCGTTTCTGGGCAGGATTTCGCGTGCCGTGGCCTTGTATTCGTCGCAGGATTGGCGGCTTGCTCGAGCGGCAAAGTTTCGACAGCCGGGCATGGTTCGCCAGCCGGTCCAATCGATGGGCTGCCACCCCCGCTTTTGGTGCCACGGGTAGAGCAGGCTGCGGGCTTTGATGACCAGATGCATCGA
>WGDQ01000062.1 GCA_015493185.1 Planctomycetaceae bacterium | reverse complement strand
CACGATGTCGCCGGGCTTTTTTCTTCTTTTCTTCAGGTCGTCTTTAGCTGCCAAGCAAGCGTGGCAAATCGACGGACCGAAACGGAAAGAAAAAGAAATAACCGTGGACCGGTGGGGCACAAGGAAAACGCGAGATGGAGAGGGACCGCGGCTCTTCGTTGCTCGCCTGCTGCTCGATCGCCCCTTGTCCGCCGGCCGGCGAAGCACGAAGTAGGGAGGCGTGTTGCCGGCCCCCTTTTTTGCTTTGTGCCGCCTGTTCTACAATCGCTTTTGCAGACGGTTTCGGCACGTGTTTGCAGGCCGTGTGGGTGCCCAGCCTACCACCGTCGCGGGCGAGCCTGGGACTTGTCGGCAGGATCGCCCCATTTTAGAATCGCCGGATCGTTCGACCGCCCAACTGCAGTGCTGCCGCAGCTTTTTTCTCCCGCGGACCGGCAGAACATAAGCGGTCGAACGACGGGCGATGACGGTGTATGCCCGGTCGTGTCGGTAGCGGCCCTACCACAAAGCAGAGAAGGCCATTTTCCGTCGGGCCCATGTCGGCTCCGGCGGCGTGCCTTCGGGCAGGGGCGGATACACCAGCAACCTCTCTCACATGGTATTCAAAAACCTTTTGCGCTAAGTGGAGACGTGAATCATGTTGCGTAAACTATTCGTCGTTTGCGTGCTGGCATTCGGATGTGCGAGCCTTTTGGTCGGGTGCGGACAGGGTCAAGGCGGCGGAGCCCCCGCAGCGGGCACCGGCGGCGAATAAGGGTTCAGTGCCGAGCTTTCGTTCGTCGATCGGAACTCGGGCAACGCTCCAGCAATTCAGCAAGTTCGTCGCGAAAGTTTGCTGGCGCCGGCTTGTGCCGTGTACGGACGCATGATGCTTGGAACTGGTGGGCGACATGGCTACCCTTCGCTGTGTGTTTGTGCGTCCGGCTGTGCCGTCGCTTCTTATTTGGTAGCGCGAGCGGCATTGCTTTACTGGCCCGATCGCCGAGGTGTGGGTGCCTGTTGATCTGGCGGAGTTCGTCAAGCGCTTTTGCGGCGCTTCCAGCCCCATTGAAACCGGAATAGCGAGCATTGGTCCCATGATCCGACGTTGCCTTGCGTGCGGTGCGTTGCTGGCTTTGGTGGCAACCGTTGTAGGTTGCGCCCAAAAGAGCGAGCCGCGAATGATCATCTTGATGAACGGCAACTCGCCGTTCTGGGATGCGGTGCGTGTGGGCATGCAGCAGGCCGCCCAGGAGCTTGGCGCCAACGTGTCGCTGGAAACCAACGACGCGACGCCTCAGGGTCAGATCAACAAGCTGCGACAGTTCCGAAGCCAATCGGGTATTTTGGCCGTGGCCCTTTCGGCCACCGATGCGGCAAACGCGGCCATTGCCGACGAAATGCGGGCGTTGCGCGAAAAAGGAATCCACGTCATCACGGTCGACTCGGACGTCGATCGCGAGAAGTTTCGCGATGCCCGCTTCGCTTTCATCGGCACCGACAACTTCGAGGGCGGTCGGCAGTTGGGCATTGCCGTACGGCACCTGAAGCCCGAGGGCGGGCTGTGTGCCACGTTTGTTGGTCGCACCGGCGCGCAAAACGCCATCGAACGCATCGGCGGATTTCGCGATGGGGCGGGCGAGAAGTTTCGCCATCTGGACCCGTTGGGCGACGAGAACGATCGCACGCGAGCCCGCGAAAACGTGCGCAGCGCGATCCGCAATCATCCCGACCTCGATGTGCTTGTGGGCATTTGGAGCTACAACGCCCCGGCCATTGTCGACGTGGTGCGGGAAATGCAGAATCGCGACAAGTTCACCATTGCCACCTTCGACGCCGAACCGCTGGCAATCGAACAAATGGCAGCCGGCGACATCGACGTGATGGTGGTGCAAAACCCCTTCGAAATGGGGTATCGGGCCGTGCGGCTGATGAAGGCCCTGGTCGACGACGATCAAGCCGTAATTCACGAGATGTTTCCGAACCTGGGCGAGCCCGACGGCGACCTGAACGACACGGGGCTGAAAATCGTTGTGCCAGATGAAAAGTCGCCGCTCAAACGGGAGATGTTCGGCGAGTCGACCGAATTCTACACGCTGGGGGCCTTTCGCGAGTGGTTGGCCAAATACGGGTTGAAAGGCTCATGAATGAGGCGAACCGCTCCACACGCCGGGTCTGGCTTTCCCTCGAGCCCAACGAGTGGGGGTTGCTCGCGGCCATTGTGCTGGTGCTGCTGCTCACGGCACTGGTCGACCCGGAGCACGACTATCTCTACCGTCCGCTAGACAGCGCGGTCGACGTGCTGCGTCGTACGAGCATGCTCGGCATTTTCGCCCTGGGCAGCGCGGTGGTGATTATTGCCGGGGGGATCGATCTTTCCAGCGGATCGGTGATCGCATTGAGCGGCACGATTTGCGCCACGACCATGCTTGTTTTGGCCCCGGAAGAAATGCAAGGGGTCGACACGCCGGTGGGGCTGGCCACCATTGCGGCAGGAATCAGCAGTGCCGTGATTGCCGGCGTGTTGATCGGCACCTTGCACGCGTGGCTAATCACCGTGATCGACTTGCCGCCATTCGTGGCCACGCTGGCCACGCTGGTGGGGTTGCGCAGCATGGGAAGGGCGATCATTCCCTATGCCACGCGAACCATGCTCGGTAGTGAGAGCAATCAGATTCAGATCTTCGACTCGCAATTCCGCTATCTGGCCACAGCCTCGTATGCATGGGTGCCGCTGGCGGTGTTTTTGGCCATGGCCCTGGTTGCCTACGTAATGCTCAGCCGCGCCGTGGTGGGACGGCACCTTTACGCCTTGGGCGGCAACGAAGAGGCCGCCCGACTCAGCGGCATCCGCACCGATCGGCTCAAGTGGCTTGCCTATTGCTTCAGCGCCGTGTTGGCCTCGATTGCCGGTGTGCTCTACATTGCCGAGCAATCGGTGGCCGATCCGCAAACGCTCGGCCGCGGCTACGAACTCAACGCCATTGCAGCCGCCGTAGTGGGTGGGTGCAGCTTGCGAGGCGGTAAAGGCACCGTGCTGGGTACGATGCTGGGCTGCTTGTTTCTCTCGGCGGTGATAGACAGCGTTTACAAGATCATCTCATCCGGAGCCGACGTTTACGAAGGGCTGATCGTCGGCGGTGTGGTGGTGGTGGCCGTGGCGTTCAGCCAATTGCGGGCGGCGCCGTCCGAGCAACGATCGCTGTTTCCAGGAGTTTTGGGCGTCATTGCGATGGGCACACTCGTGTTGATGGCCGGCGTGATCGGCACCGTAGTAAGCCAGCGTGGTGGCTGGCTTCCTGGTTTGGCAACCGGCGGAATCACGTGGGCCGTGCTGATCGCAGCCGTTGCAATGCAGAAGCGGCGCCAGCGCTCGCGGGCCAATCAGCAGGCCGCATGAAACGCTCGCCGGGATATTGGTACTGCCTCAGCGCACCACAATTCCGCCGTTTGCCCCCAGTGTGCTCTGCGGGTTTCATGGCAGCGTTCTCCCGACCGCGCGGCAGGGGATTTGTCATCCGGGCTGCGAGCCAGCCCCAAGGCTCTGCTAATACAGATACAGGACAACGGCCGAAGCGGCGGCCACGGCAACTGCCTCACCCACAGCAACAGCAATAGCAACAAGCAGAACGAAAGAGCAGCAATACCAGAAGAAGCGGCGGCAGTAGCAGCAATAACAATAGCAACAGCAGCAGCAGAAGAGGAAGACAGCGAGGAGGTGGGCCGCCGCTTCGCGAGTTATCGGTCAGGGTGCTGGAAACAGGCCAATGCGGCCTGCCCCAGGCAAATGCCGCCGTCGTTTGGCGGCATGACGCGCTGCGTCCATAGTTCGACGGTCGGCTCGGCAGCCCGCAACAGATCGTCGATGCGTTCGACGAGCAACGCATTTTGAAACACGCCGCCAGAGAGCACCGCCCGACGGGCCGCGTGGCGCCGGCTCAATTCGCAAATGGTGCGCACGATGACCGTGGCCAACGTTTCGTGGAACGATCGGGCAATGGACTCGATCGGACGGCCGGCAAGCCGATCGGCCAAGATGGCATCGAGCAGCGGCCGCGGATCGAGCGTTGGCATATCGTAGGGCCGCTGATGGTCGCTACGCCACGCCAGGTTTTCGAGCCACATGGCCGCCTGCCCCTCGAAGGAAACCTCGCGACGAAACCCGAGCAACGCGGCCACCGTATCAAACAGTCGGCCGGCCGATGTCGATCGAAAACAACGCACGTTGCGGGCAATCAATTGGCAGGCATT
>WGDQ01000061.1 GCA_015493185.1 Planctomycetaceae bacterium | reverse complement strand
GTCTACGCCCACAACGCCGGGGGCAGCCACACCTCCCATAAGCAACACAACAACAACAACGGCAGCGGCACCCACGATCGATTTCGACCTCGAGGCCGCGTTTCGCACGCGAAGCTACTGGATCTTGCTGTCGACCAACGCGGTTTGGGCCTTGATCGCCACGGCCATCGTGTTTCACATCGTGCCATTCTGCGAAAGCGTGGGGCTCAGCCGCGCAACGGCGGCCGCCACGTTCACCACCTTCGCCGTGGCGATGGCCGGCATGCAACTGCTCGGCGGCTATCTGGCCGATCGCCTGCCGCTCAACGCGCTGTTGGCGTGCGGTGTGGCCGGTCTGGCCGTGGGCGTGGTCGTGCTGTTGCACGTCAGCCGCCCGTGGCACGCGCATGTATACGCGGCCATCTTCGGCACATCGCAGGGGTTGGTTGGCGTGTCGAGCAACACCGCCTGGGCTCGCTATTTCGGCCGCGCCCATTTGGGCAAAATCCGCGGCAGCACGTGGACCGCCGCCGTAGCCGGCAGCAGCATCGGCCCGCTTGTCATGGGGCTGGCCTACGACCACTTTGGCAGCTACCGGCCCGCGCTCTGGCTGTTTGCGGCAATGTTCGCGCCGCTGGTTCTGGCCGTTTTGTGGGCCACGCCGCCGCATCGTCCGGCCACGGCCCGCGACGCCTGAATCGGAAATGCCCACTCGCCCCGAGTGCCCGCCGGGCCGACCTTTACGCTTCGCACCCGGCTTGGTAGCTTTTGCCGACAATTCACCGCACGCCGTGCCGGTCGTCTTGCCCTCGCGCACTGGCCGGGCAAGCCGCACGGCGGAACAATGGCGGAAGAACCACAAAGCCCCCCTACGCACGGCGCGCCGGCAAAAAAATGCGGGGCGGCCTGCGATCTTCCGCACGCTGTCCGTTCCCCGAACCTCCGAAGCATCAACAACCCCGCGACCCCGCCACGCGCCGCGTCTGAAGAAAACCGAAAAAAGAGCATTCCCTCAGCATTCCCCACGACGTCCGCCGACGGTTCGGCTCGACCTTGCCGCCTCGGCCCTTGCGACGCACGGCTTCGCTTCGTTTCCTATGACCACGCTGCTTGAAATCCGCAATGCCCACAAACGCTACGGCAGCCGCGTGCTGCTCGACGGTGCTTCGGCCACCATTGGCGACCGCCACAAAGTCGGTTTGGTGGGTCGCAACGGCGCCGGCAAGTCCACGTTGTGCCGCATCTTGCTGGGCGAAGAAGAACTCGACGCCGGCGAGCTTTTGCGGCATCCGCGGCTGAGGCTCGGCTATTTGCAGCAGCACGACACGCACGAGCCGGGCGAAACCGTTTTGCACTTTCTCCAGCGTCAGAGCGGTCAGCCCGAGTGGCGATGTGCCGAAGTCGCCGCAAGGTTTTCGATCGATCAGCACAAGATCGAGCAACCGTTCGAAACGCTCTCGGGCGGATGGCAAACCCGCGTCAAGCTGGCCGCGCTGTTGCTCACCGACCCCAACTTGCTGGTGCTCGACGAACCCACAAACTTTCTCGACCTGCGCACGCAGATGTTGCTCGAGTCGTTTTTGCAGGGCTTCCGCGGCGGTTGTCTGATCGTTTCGCACGATCGCGGTTTCCTCAAAGCCACCTGCACCCACACGCTGGAGCTTTCGCGCGGTCGGCTCACGCTCTTTCCCGGCGATATCGAATCGTTTGTCGCCCATCAAAACGAACGTCGCCTGCACGACGAGCGCGTGAACGCCAGCATTCAGGCCAAGCGGCGACAGCTCGAAGCCTTCATTGCCCGCAACCGTGCCAACGCCAACACGGCATCGCAAGCCCGATCGAAGGCCAAGCAACTGGCCCGGCTCGAAACCAAAGAGCTCGATCTGCCCGAGCCGCCCCCGGTAATCCGTGTGCCCGATGTCCAGCCGCGCCGCGGCGCCGCGCTGCGTTGCCTCGATCTGACGATCGGCTACGGCCAGCACGCCGTGGCCACTGGCATTCGGCTCGATGTCGAACATGGCAGCCGCGTGGCCGTGGTGGGCGACAACGGACAGGGCAAAACCACCTTTCTTCGCAGCATCACCGGGTCGCTCGAACCGCTTTCCGGTCAGGTCCGTTGGGGACCGGGCTGCGAGGTGGGGGTGTATGCCCAACACGTTTACCGCAGCCTGCCCGATCGCTGGACGGTGGAAGAATACCTCACCGATTGCGCCGCGCCGGGCGTGGGCACGCAAACCATTCTCGACGTCGCCGGCGGTTTCCTCTTTCGTGGCGACGAGGTGCAAAAGCCCATTCGCGTGCTCAGCGGCGGCGAGCGGGCCCGACTTTGCCTGGCTGGGCTGCTGCTCGGGCGTCACAATGTGCTGGTGCTCGACGAACCGGTCAACCATCTCGACGTGGAAACCATCGACGCCCTCTCCGACGCCTTGCTCGACTATCGCGGCACGTTGCTTTTCACAAGCCACGATCGCCACTTCGTCCGCCGCGTGGCTACGGCTGTCATCGAAGTGTCTGACGGCCGCGTGGCCAGCTATCCCGACAACTACGAACACTATCTTTACCGCGTCGCCCGCGAAACCTCGACCGAGCAAACCGACCGCACGGTCGCCCCAAGCGGCCGACCGACAAAGGCCAACCGCCAACCGCGCCGCCGCGGCAATCAATCGACCAGCCCCCACAACGGCAAGACCCGCGGTGGCAGCAACCGAAAGCACCAGGCCAACAACACCGACGGCCCCAAGGGCAATAGCCCAAACAAGCAACGCCACCAGTGGCGCAAGGAAATGGCCTCGATCGAGCGGCAGGTCGCGCGGCTCGATCGCCAGAAGCGCGAAATTCAAGAACGCCTGCTCGCAACCACCGATGCCGAAGAGGCCCAACAGCTTCACACGCAGCTAAGCGAGCTTCGCGAGCAACTCGATACGATGGAACAGCGTTGGTTCGCACTCAACGAACAAATCGAGAGCGTTTGAACCGCTTGCATCCTTGCCCCCAGAAAAAGCACGGCTTCCGACCAACATTCCACCACGCGCGGCGCACACCGGCAGTGATGCTCGGATCGCCAGCCCCAACACAACAGCCCCAACACAATAGAATCCGCCGCACGGCTCCGCGTGCCGTTTGTCGCACGCACCGGCGTGCCGGCACCAACGCCGCACGGGCACCACGCGGTTAGCGGCAAGCGTACCTGGTAAAAAAACCAATTCGCAGGAGCACGCACGGCTGTCGCGGCGTTCGGCACTGCCGACACAACGGCCTCGCCCCAACGCACTGAGGAGATGCACGGCATGCGATACCTGATCGGACGTTTCTACGTATGGCTGGTTGGCTGGCGCATCGAGGGCCAGAAACCTGATGTGGCGAAATACGTGCTCATTGCAGCCCCGCACACGTCCAACTGGGACTTTCCCATCATGCTGGCCATGTCGTGGGTGCTCGGCATGCGTGTGAACTGGATGGGCAAACACACGTTGTTCCGCTTCCCATTCGGCCCCTTGATGCGTTGGTTGGGCGGCGTATCTGTCGACCGCCGCAGCCGACACAACACGGTGCAGCAAATCGTCAACGAATTCGCCCGCCGCGACGAGCTCGTGTTGCTCGTGCCGCCCGAGGGAACGCGCCGCCGTGCCGACTACTGGAAATCGGGCTTCTACTACATGGCCCTGGGGGCGGGCGTGCCACTGGTGTTCGGCTTTCTCGACTACCGGCGCAAAGTGGGCGGCATCGGCCCTACCTATTACCCCACCGGCGACGTAGAGCGCGATCTGGAAGTCATCCGTCGGTTCTACGAACCCATCGGCCCCAAATATCCCGACTGCTACGGCCCCATCTGTTTTCGTCCCCGCAACGACCAACCCGCGGCAAGCACCGATCAGCCGGAAACGGCAAGCGATCAAACCGGAACAGCAAGCGATCAAACCGAGCCAACCGGCAACCACCCCGCCGCAAACCACCATGCGTCTCCCTCGCCCGGCGATCGCTGCGCCTCAAGCACGAATCCGGCCGCATCCAGCAACGACCAACCCGCGGCATCCGGCAACGACCAACCCACATCG
>WGDQ01000060.1 GCA_015493185.1 Planctomycetaceae bacterium | reverse complement strand
GAATGAAAGGGTTGATTCTCGACTTGCGATTCAATCCCGGAGGATTGCTGAGCGCAGCGATCGCGATTTGCGACATGTTTGTTGACGAAGGACGCATTGTGAGCACAGAGGGACGCAACAGCAAGCCTCGTGTCTGGGATGCACACCGGGCAGGTACTTACGCCGATTTTCCCATGGCCGTGCTCGTAAATCGCTATAGCGCCAGCGCTAGCGAGATCGTGGCTGCCTGTCTTCAAGACCACCAGCGAGCGGTCGTCGTGGGCGAACGCACGTGGGGTAAGGGAAGCGTACAAAATGTGATTGAACTCGAAGGAGGAAAAAGCGTATTGAAGCTGACCACCGCAGGATATTTGCGGCCGAGTGGCAAAAACATCCATCGCTTTCCCGGAGCGACTCCCGAAGATGAATGGGGAGTCCGCCCCAACAAAGGTTTCGAAGTGAAGCTGACCAACGCGGAGTTGGCCGGTTTGGTGTTGGCCCGGCGGCAGCGTGACATCGTTCCGCTGCACGAAACGGGTACTGCTCAGAAGAAGGCCTCGGACGACAATCCGGAAGAACACCAAGCAAGCGAAAAGTCTCGCAGGTCCGGTTCGCAAACGTCATCTGACGCGACGAAGCGACTAGACAGCGACCAACCAGATGACGACGGTATGCCACCAGAAACATCGGTCCCCGGTGCGTCGGAAAAAGGCCATGGGGAAGAGGTTGGCAAGCCTGACAGACCGGCGAATAAGCCCCCAGTGGAAGGTGCGGGAGACGCAGGAAGCGCCCCCGATTCCGACGGAAATGACGGTAGAGCGTTCGTCGACCGACAGTTGCAACGAGCGATCGAATACATCCTTTCGCAACTCCGAAGCGAAGAGGAAAACCAGGACGCTTCGGCTGACGCTGCGAGCGACGCTAAGTAACCCCCAACAGGCATCGAGTGGCCGCACCATTTTGCTGCTTAACGTTGGTTGTGGGACAACTCGCTGTTGAACGACACGGTGAGGCACGTGGTGCGAACGGCGATTGAACGGCAAGAAGACGAACCGCCCGGGGGAAGTCACGATGCCGCGACGGATTTCTTTTCCTGGCGGCTCCCTGCGCGCCGTGGCATACGCTTGGCTTCTCGATTCCGTGACGCGGAGCAAGGCGTTGCTCTTATCGCCACCTCAAGACGCCGTCATTATGCCTATTTCGCCCGGGCTTTTTATTTCGGGGATCAAGTGCCTGGATGTCGATCAGAGGATCCGATGTACGTACTGACGATTGAAACAACGTGCGACGAAACGGCGGCGGCCGTCATTGCAGAAGGGCCGCAAGTTGTGTCTTCCGTCGTGGCGTCGCAAGAACCTTTGCATGAGCGGTTCGGGGGAGTGGTTCCAGAGATTGCCTCTCGGGCGCACTTGGAGCGAATTCTGCCGGTGATCGACCAGGCCGTGCGCGAGGCAGGCATCAGCCTGCAGCAGCTAGATGCTGTCGCCGTGGCCAACACACCAGGGCTGGTTGGATCGTTGCTGGTCGGGCTCTGCGCGGCCAAGACGCTTTGTGTGACACTGGATCTACCGCTGGTAGCCGTAAACCACATTCAGGCACATATCTATGCGTGTCGACTCGCTGCAGATGAACATGTATTTCCTTGTGTAGCAGCCGTTGTGAGCGGCGGGCATACCAGCCTGTACGCCTGTCGCAGCCCATTGGAGTTTGAGCTTTTGGGAGCCACAATCGACGACGCGGCGGGCGAGGCTTTCGACAAAGTGGCCAGCATGTTGGGGCTCGGTTTTCCCGGCGGTCCTGCTATCGACAAAGCGGCTCGGTCAGGAGATCGTGCGGCGTATCGTTTCCCACGCGCGTTTCTCAAAGATGCGGAGCGGCTTGATTTCAGCTTTAGTGGCTTGAAGACCGCAGTACGCTATGCAATTGCCAAACCCGGCCAACAGCTCGATGCGGGTCGGCTTTCGCCTCAAGAAGTGGCGGATCTTGCGGCCTCTTTTCAAGAGGCTGTGGTCGATTGTCTTGTCGAAAAGTGTCGTCAAGCCCTTCAACGTACGGGACTGCCTACTCTTTGTTTGGGAGGAGGGGTTGCTGCCAACCGCCGGTTGCGAGAACGGATGGAGCAGATGGCTGAGCAAGTCGGCGTGCGTCTGGTGATCGCCCCATTGAAACTTTGCACCGACAACGCCGCCATGGGGGCTATTGCGCTAGAACAACTGGCCTCCGGTGACGTTGCCCCGCTCGATCTAGACGTTTACCCCGGTCTGATCCGGCATCCGGCACTCAATCGGCGCCAGTCGCAGCGAGCCGTTGGTTAGCTGCCACGGGGGCATTGGTGCTATATCGTGCAAACTGCTGAAGGGTTTGTTTTACGCGTGATTGTGCGCCATCAGCATTGCCAGCATGCCCGATGGCGAGGCATCTAATAAGAAGGACGAACGAGCAGCAATGGCGAGTTGCGTCTTCTGCCTGAGCGATCTTCGACATGTTATTTCGCTTCCAACGCCGCGATTTGCTTGAAGTCGTCTTTCAATGAGCGATAAAGCTGTTGGTAAAGTGGCATAGATTGATCATAGCGCTTTCTGGCTCGAGAACGAACACGTGTGGTGCTGGCTACACGGATCGTAGCGTCGCAAGCCTCTTCAATGGAATCGAAAACGCCCGCTCCAACAGCCGCTAGTAGCGCCGCACCAAAAGCGGCGCCCTCTTCGCAGCGCAGCGTAACAACCTTCTGACCGAACATATCGGCCTGAATCTGCCTCCACAGCGGGCTGCGGGCACCCCCACCCGAGGCTCGGATTTCTCGTACCGGTACACCCAGTTCCCGAAAGATCTCAAGACTATCTCGCAGCGCAAATGCGACGCCTTCCATGATGGCCCTTACCATGTGGCCGCGAGTGTGGGCCAGTGTGAGCCCAATGAACGCGCCGCGTGCGTCTGGGTCAGCATGAGGCGTTCGCTCGCCGGCTAAATAGGGCAGAAAAAATAGCCCTTCAGACCCCGGCGCGACGGCTTTTGCCTCGTCGGCCAGTAGATCGTAGATGTCCTTTCGTTTCGCCTCTGCGGTGGCCGCATCCGATTTGCAAAGTTGGTTGCGAAACCATTGCAACGATCCCCCCGCCGACAGACTGACGCCCATCATGTGCCATTTTCCCGGTACTGCATGGCAGAAGGTGTGCAGCCGTCCAAGAGGATCGACCGCCGGCTTGTCGCTATGCACGAACATCACCCCTGATGTTCCGATCGACGCCCACAGCTTTCCTCGCCGCACGATACCGTTGCCCACGGCACCTGCCGCGCAATCACCTGCCCCGGCGACAACGAGGCAATCGGTCGAGAGCCCTAGCAGTTGGGCTGCTTCCGTGGTCAACTGGCCCGTGACTTCTACCGACTCATGGCAGCGAGGCAGCAGCTCAGCGTCAATCTCAAGTGCCGACAGCAAGGGCTTCGACCAACGGCGTCGAGCCACGTCGAGCAGCAGCGTGCCGCTGGCATCGCTGAGGTCCGTGGCGTAATCGTGAATGAGCCGTCGGCGTATTTCATCCTTTGGCAACAAGACCTTGCGAACACGGGCAAAATGGCGTGGTTCGTGGTTGCGCAGCCAAAGAATCTTGGGGGCTGTAAACCCGGACATTGCAGGGTTCGCAACCCGCCGGATCAACTTTTTGCGGCCCCCTGCCCGCTTCTCGATTTCGCGACACTCGGCAGCCGTTCGCTGATCGTTCCACAATATCGCTCGTCGGATCACGCGATCTCGGGCGTCGAGAAAGACCGAACCGTGCATCTGTCCTGACAGTCCGATGGCGCGAACGTCGGTTTTCTTTATCCGCCCCTTTGCCATGACGCGGCGCACGGTTTCGATCGTTGCTTTCCACCAGTCCTCCGGATCCTGTTCGCTCCACAACGGCCGCGGATGGTACGATGGATAAAACGACGTAGCGTCAGCCAGCACCCGTCCTCGCTGGTCGATGGCCACTGTTTTCGTGCCCGAGGTACCAACGTCGATTCCGAGCAGGACCGCCATAACGCACCGCCTTTGTTGTTGATACACGAAGTGGAGAAGTTCTGGCTGTGTGGCGGGATTGTAACGACTCGCCGGAGCCGCTTCTACTCGCGGGAAACGCCCTTCAAAATAGCGTTCCTGTCGTGGCATCCTGCGGAAAAGGTTTTTCTGGCCTGTCGACAGCAGTCAAAAAGTGACGCGAGTGGCGGCAAATCGCCGATTGCTCCCTTTTGCTGTCCCGAAGCCGGTGTTGGAAAAGTGATTGCGTAGCAACGGGACTAGGCGGAACGGCTCTCCGAAAAGTGTGCTTTGACAACCGTTTGACTGGATCGTAAAATTCTGCATCTCTCCGCGATAGAAGATCGATCGGCCGCTCGCGGTACGTTTCGCGAGCGATCGCCTCACATTTCGGGCTTGAAGCAGCGCGGGCAAACAGATCCGCATGCTGTCGTGAGGCAGGCCTTCGATCGCCACTCGGGGCGGTAGCTCAGTTGGGAGAGCGCAGCGTTCGCAATGCTGAGGTCGTGGGTTCGACTCCCATCCGCTCCATTCCCTGGTTTTGCAGGTCGTCGTGCGTTGACGAAAACCGTTGCAAAACCAGGGTTTTTTCATGCGCGGGTTGTGCCAGAGACGCCGAACGTGAATCGATGCAGTAGCCCACCATGGGTTCTTTTACCGCGTTCGTGTTTCCGGCCTGTGTGGCATCTTGAGGGCGTGCCGCGTCCCGGTTCCCACGTACGTAGATGTCTACGCGGCTACCATTCCACCGGAGGCGGCCGACATTGCCCAGGCGGCGATAACCCTGTTGGATGAGTGTGGCG
>WGDQ01000059.1 GCA_015493185.1 Planctomycetaceae bacterium | reverse complement strand
GCCAATAGCCAAAGTGATCGAGTCATGCCGTTTCCTCTTCCGAATTTTTGTTTCAAAGCGTCGCCAGACGTCCGTCGACGCCGGCGCTACCCACTTCGATTTTCGATAAAACCGCGTCCGACAACCGGGTGCCCAGCAGCACCGTTTCTTCTTGCTCTTTGTTTTTCTTGTCTTTGCCCGGTTCGGCACGCCCGCCGCACAACCAGTGCCGAACAGGTCGTGCGGCACACGTTGCCCCAATCGGAATCTGGCCCGGCTGACACAAGGCGAACCGTGACCACTCGCCCTGCGGCACCCGTGGCCCGAGCCGCCTTTGGCCATCGCGCGTTGCGACCCCCGAGCACATGGCTGCTGTGGCACGGGGCTGTGGCCACTTGGTTGAGCCTGCCGCGAACCCCGGGCGGCACGCCTCGCCTCGCGCTGCTTGACGAGCGCGCAACGACGCTCTGAAAGGGTTATCGGCTGCTGCGGGCCGATCGCCACAGGCGATCCTGGGAAGAAGAGCAGCCAGAGAAGACGCGCAGTCTGGGCAGCGTCGGCAGCCCACTGGTACGTCAGCAGCCCATCAGTAGAGGGGGAAAGAGAAGATCACCTTTCCCATTGGCCGGCAAAAACACGACGGCGGCGAACCGAACCATCCCCCTTCGGAGCAAAGCCGTTGGCCCGCGCCGCAGTATGCCCATCAACTGGCCAAGATGCGCACTTTGAAGCCTAGCGCCTGAGAAAGGGCCACCATTTCGCCGAAGATGTCGCCGTAGGCCACGCAGATGTGGTTGCTCATGTAGTGGGCCATTACGGTTTCCATCGAGCAGCCCACGTCGGCTGCCATGAAGGGCCACTCGCGCGTGGTGGCATTCCACCAGCGGTCGCGGACGCGGGGCGGCAGCTTCACCACTTCGCCGCGGCCAATATCCATCCAGAGCCGGTGATCTTTGATGTAGGCCCGGGCCCAGGTCATTTCGCCGGGCAGGCTTTCGCCAGCAAACGTGCCGCCGGGTATGGGAAAGTAGCCCGCCGGCTGACGATAACTATGCACACCTTTGAGCGTGCGTTCATCGTGATTGAAGGCGTAAGCACCGCACGATCCGCTATTGAGCAGCACCCAGAGAAATCGCCCTTTGTGTTTGGCGCCCCAACGCACATCGTGAAACATCACGCCGGGGTGCAGCCCTTTGCGCTTCAGCAGCCGCTTCATCATCTCCATGGGCAACAGGCTGCCTTGGTCCGCCTCGGTGGCGGTAATCACCACATCGCCATTCGACTCGGGCCGACACACGCTGTTGAGCAATCCCTCAGAAAAGTCGCTAGGCGGAAGCAGCGGCAACAAACCAAGCTGATATTGCCAGCCCACGCAGTCGGCCTTGAACTCGTCGATCAGATCGAGCACCGTCAGATACATTCGCAACTGCGCGCGGGTCGCCTCTTCGGTAAAGTCCTCGGCTCCCTTCTCGCGCCAGTGGAACTTGACACCGCGATCCAGCACGAACTTGAAGGCGTCTTCGATGCGCTGCTCGCTGATGAATTTGCCGCGGCTGATCAACCATGCCTGATCGACCTTGTGCTCGGTGAACCCCACACGGTTGAGCCGACGCGGCCCGAAGTAGCCGTTGATCATGCCCATGGAAGTATCGCCCAGCATCAGCGCCAGCGCGGGCCGCTGACGAATTTCCTGGGCCACTTCATCGGCCAGCGCGGCGGCCTTCGCACTGATGGGGGCCGAATAGTGCAGCTCGCTTTCGTCGTACGGAATCTGCCCGCTAGAGCACCACTGCTCCAAACGGTTCATGAACTGCCGATCTTTGGTCCAGTCGGCGGCATCGGACCAGATTCGCGAGTGGCGCCGACCAAGGCTTTCCAGCGATGCGCTGGTGTTCAGCAGCGCCACCAGCCCGGGCCAGGTGCCCGAAAAGTTCGAGGCCAACAGCAGCGGATTATCCTTGCCGCTCACGCCGTCGCAGGTGTGCGGCGCATAGGTCCAGTGACAGAACAGCCCGATCATCGGATCGTCGATCGGTCGCAACTTTTCGATGGCGTCGCTCGGCTTGCACAAGAAGCCGCGTATCTGGCGCGGACGCCGCCCCAACTTCTTCAGCGCTCGGGTCAACTGCTCGGTTGCTTCTCGAACTTGCGGCTGGGCCAGCTTGTTGGGTTTGGCTCGGTAATCGCCCGGAAAGAAAATCGCGACGGTCTTGGACATGGCAACGTGATTCCTTGGTTGCTGCAAACTCTTCGGAGGTCTCAGGCGAGGCACCGCTTAACACGGGATGTGCTGAAACAAGGTTGGAGCAATACAGGGCAGTTCCCGCACGGGGTTCAATACAAAGCGGGCGACCGCAGCCGCCGGTGCGGGCGGCCTCGTGCGAGCCAGTGGCTCGTACGCGGCAAACCATCTGCCATCAGCCGCGCTGCTCGATCGGTACGAACTCCCGCTCGTTCGGGCCCGTGTAAATCTGCCGCGGCCGGTAAATCCGCTTGTTCGGCGAAGCATGCATTTCTTTCCAATGCGAAATCCAGCCGGGCAGTCGGCCGATGGCGAACAACACGGTGAACATCTGCACCGGAATTCCAATCGCGCGATAAATCACGCCCGAGTAGAAATCGACATTGGGATAGAGCTTGCGCTCGATGAAATAGGGGTCGGAAAGAGCGACTTCTTCGAGCTGCTGTGCAACCTCGAAAATCGGGTCGCTGCGGCCGAGTTTTTTCAGCAGTTTGTCGCACATTTGCTTGATGATCGTGGCCCGCGGATCGTAGTTCTTGTACACCCGGTGTCCGAAGCCCATCAGGCGGAAGCCGCTGTTGCGGTCTTTGGCCATGTCGACGTATTTCTGCACGTTGCCCCCGTCGGCGATGATGCGTTCGAGCATTTCGACGCAGGCCTGATTGGCACCCCCGTGCAGCGGTCCCCACAGCGCACAGATGCCGGCCGCAATCGACGCGAACAAGTTGGCGTTGCTCGATCCCACCATGCGCACGGTCGACGTGCTACAGTTTTGCTCATGATCGGCATGCACGATGAGCAGCAGATTCAGCGCTTGCACAAAGTCGGGATCAAGCTCATAGGGCTCGCTCGGCACGGCAAACATCATCTGGAGAAAGTTCTCGCAATACTCCAGATCGTTTTGCGGATAGATGAATGGCTGGCCGATCGACTTTTTGTAGCTGAACGCCGCAATCGTGGGCAGCTTGGCCATCAGGCGGTAAATCGAGATTTCAACCTGCTCCGGATCGGTCGGATCGAGCGAGTCTTGATAAAACGTCGATAGCGCACCAACCACCGAACTGAGAATGGCCATCGGGTGCGCATCGCGCGGAAAGCCGTTGTAGAACGACCGCATGTCTTCGTGCAGCATGGTATGACGCCGCAGCGAATCGCGAAAACGGTCGAGCTGGCTCGCGGTGGGCAGTTCGCCATGAAGAAGCAGATAGCTCGTTTCGACAAAGTCGCAATTCTCGGCAAGCACTTCGATCGGGTAACCGCGATAGCGCAGAATACCCCGCTCGCCGTCGAGATAGGTAATCGCACTCATCGCCGAACCGGTGTTGGCAAATCCTTCATCCAACGTGATGTAGCCGGTTTCTGAGCGCAGTTGCGAAATATCGACCGCGTGCTCGTTTTCCGTACCCACCACAATGGGTAGCTCGATCTGCTTCTCACCAAGATTCAACTTGGCGACCTTGCTCATCCGGACTCTCCCTTCAGCGGACGGATATAAAGACCTCGCTCAACGTCGAAAGCCGGTGTCGTGGAGCGGGCACCATATGCAATTACGGTGGTGGCGCAACCACTGTCGGCACAGGGCCGGGCTTGCGACGAAGCGAATCAATTCGCGGACGGCCACAATTGCAATGCGCCACACACCGGCGCGCAGCGTTGCCGTCCTACAACTCGATTCACAGCCGCCTGATAGCACCAGCAGTTTAGCGGCATGCCCGCGGTTCGACAATCGGCTATCCATTACCGGCTGCCAACACCGCCTGCCAGACCGCGTTTTCGCGGGGCTTCATGCTATCGGCTGCACACGGGACGGATGTCCCCAAGAAACAAAATCATCAATCAAGAAAAGAAGAAAAGTGCCGGCCTCCGCGGCCCAGCCACCGGCGAGCAGGGAACTCTGTGT
>WGDQ01000058.1 GCA_015493185.1 Planctomycetaceae bacterium | reverse complement strand
CTCGGAGATGTGTATAAGAGACAGCATCGATGTCGTGATGCAGTTCTCGCCGGAATCGGGATAGAAAGTGAATCGTATCGTCGACGGCGATTCCCAGGCAAATACTGAACACGATCACGCTCGTTAGCTGTAGCGGCCGCCCGCTGAGCACGAGCACGGACGAAGTGACGACCATCGGGAATGCGTTGGGCAATACGCTGACTAGCCCAACGCGCAGGGAACGAAAGACCATCGCCATCACAGAGAAGATGACAATGGCTGCCAAGCCAAGGCTTTTGGCCAGGTCAGTAATCATCTGGTTGATATTGCGCGATGCTACAACGACCGTGCCTGTCAGGTGCAGCCGTATTCCAGGATAGCGAGATTCAACCTCTTTCAGTTCGGTTTCGAATCGGCGAAACACTGGTTCGTAAACACCGGTGCCCAGGTCGCGCAGTCGAACGGTGACCAGCGCGCGGCGCAGATCCGTGCGAACCATGTGACGTACCACGTCTTCGGGCAACCGTGGCAGCCAACGTGCGCGAGCCGAGAGATCACCCATCCAGTCCGGCAGCGATTCGAGAAGATTGAGAACTGAAAGAGGATGGTGCAGCATCGGGTGTGCTTCGAACATTTGCTGCACATCGCGGATGGCGGAAAGCACTTCGGGCGAGGCAACGCTGTAGTTGGAATTCCAATCGACAACGACCGCTGCGGTAAGCATACCTCCAAAGGCGCGATCAATCTTTTCCATTACCTGGTACGACTCGTTGCGCCGAGGAATGTATTCAGTAAGCCGGTTGTCTGGCCGAAGCCAGTATGCCGAAGTGCCTAGCAGTGCGGTGACCAACGTGCCAGCGATGGCTACTGTTTTTGCATGACGAACGACAGTATCGATGACCTTTTCAAACCATAGAACCTGCCGCTCAAGGAAATCGCTTTGTCGTCCCTGAACGTAGAGGCCTAATCGAGTGCTCGATAGCAACGGAACCATGGTGATTACGGCCAAAAAGGCCAAACCTGCACCCGCCGCGCACGATAATCCGAAGCGACGGATGACGTCGACTTCTGCTACTGCCAAAGAGCCGAAACCCACTGCTGTGGTGAGCGATGTCAGGGCGCAGGCCAGAAACAGATGGGACAGAGCTGTTCGCGCAGCGTAAAGAGGGGAATGTCCGGCGGCACGCGAATGGCGGATGTCGACCATCAAGTGTACCGCATCGGTGAAACCCACAACGAGCACAAGAGTTGGCAGCACGGTGTTGATGACGTTGATTTTTTCTCCGACAAGGCCCAGCATTCCCAATGTCCAGAATGCCCCCAGGATGGGAGCCGAGGACACAATGACCACGGCCCAAAATCGCCGAAACAAGATCCAGGCAATCGTGAACGCCAGCCCAGAGCCGATGAGGATGAAGCGGTTGCTTTCACGGCGAACCATCTGGAAGATTTCCATCCGCATGGGAGGAACGCCCGTGATACCGATCGTCAGACTTGGAGGTTCAGAAAAACGGCCACTGATTTTGTGCAGCCTAGCGACCACGGGCGCGATTTGGTCGACGCCCAACGATTCGCCCGCAATGCGGGCAATCACCAGTGCTTGCGTTCCGTCGTCGGACAAAAGCTGGCCAGCCACCAATGGGTGGTTTACCGCCTTTTTGAAAGCAGCATCGTATTCCGCCTGCGAGGCATCAGGCGGGGGAATGAGTGGCTGAGGAATGCCTGTGGTGTCGAAAGTCACCACGTCGAGCAGCGAACGTACCGAGCCGATGTCTTCCACTTCGTGGATGGCCTGAACCAGCGCTCGCAGGCGGTTCATCGCAGCGGGTGTAAATAGCCTGTCGGCTTCGACAAGCAGCAGGCAGTCGTTGTCGTCCGATCCGAAGTCGCGAAATAGCTGCTCGAGTTGTTGGAACTGCGTGTCGCGCGTGCGGAAAACATTTCGCGGCGCATTGTCGAATTCGAGTCGGCTGTGGCCGATAGCTGCCGCAATCGTTAGCGCCAGCAGACCCAACGCCACGAGGCTCCGGTAGCGGACGAACGCATCAGCCATTGCATCTAGCAGCCTGTCCACCATGTCCGGCCTCGCACACGCGTGCTGTTATCTCTCTTTCCGCGGTTGGCCTCTCGACGAGCGATAGGACGCCAAACGGACGCGAACCGCGATTCTAAAGCAGGTCCGATTCTTCGCCTAGACCACCGTACAGCCTAGGGAAATGCGAAAGTGCCCGTTGCGCCTGGCTTGGTCGCTAGGGGCTGCTCGGCAAGCAGGAACAAACGGCCCATTGGATGCAACCCAAACGGAAAGCAGGTTTTGGCAACAGGCTGACTCCGCGCTCTACGCTTGTGCGCTGCCGCGGCAGCGCACAGTGCAGCGAGACACGCGAGAAAAAGCGAAAATTTTCGCGATTGATTGAAACCAATACTCCGTTCGCAAGGTAACCATCATCAGCAGCGGCAGATAGATGGCCTTGTGTGCCCCGGAGCTCATTGATTTCTGGGAAGTCGCTACGGTGATCTTCGCATTGGCGCGCGTGAGGCGTGCTTGTTCTGTTGAACGACAGAGCAGCTCGGGCCGTATGCTGTTCTTTGTTTTAGGGACTTGAGGGAACGCCTGCGCAGGGATGCGCCGTTTTTTCGCAATGCGAGAAGCGGCGCCATCAGGCCCGCGAGTGTGTGGTATTATGTGAGACAGAGTCTCCGGCCGAAGAAGTATGCCGCTTCTGGCTGTCATGCTCGCGAATGAGACGTCGTTGAACACGAGCTGGTGAACCGACGATTGCCTGTACCTCGGGAGCAGGCTTCGGTGCAACTGAGAACCATATCGGTTCGGTTCACAGGGATGGTGCCCCCAGCCGGTCGTCTTTAGATGCGGCGCACGGTGCCTATCGGCCTATCGGGATGCTTTTTGCCGGCCACGGGCAGTCGGCGGCATCCGCGACACATCAAGTGGTTGCGTTTGCGCCGCAGTAGTGATTTACCTCGCTAGCCCGAGTGTGTGACATCACACACAACACCGCCTCGGCTGACTCTCTCCCTATGTCTTGCGGAGACGAACAGGCACAATGACCTGCCGCAGCGGCGGCTGGGGCTCTTGCCACGTACTGCGCGTGTTACGATACCGCAACGATGCTTGTCTGCCATGTGTTAGCCAGCCTAAGATAGGCTGACGCGATGGCTTGCTGGTCCGTTTCCCTTCGGATCTTCGGAAGGATTCGCAAAAACACGG
>WGDQ01000057.1 GCA_015493185.1 Planctomycetaceae bacterium | reverse complement strand
CCTGAGAGCGCCGCGCAACGTGCGAATTTTGATGCGATCGAAATAAAGCGAGGCCAGGTCGTGCTGCAACAACGCTGGTTTGTCCAGCTTTCCGCGGCCATCCGGGCCAACCTGGTAGAATGGCAAACGCCGCTGCGCGGCGGCTTGCCGGTCATAAGGAACCACGTATACCAATTGCGGTTGGGCTCCGGTCTGTTCGGCAAACGTGGCGAGCCACTGTGGCCAGTATTCGCGATCTTCTTCAAGGTCGCACTGATTGAAAATCACAATGATTTCTTTGTCCGACTCGGCCGCCCGACGAAAGTATTGCTTCACCGCTGCATCGTTGTACTTTTGTTGCGTCAATACGGCGATCAGCACGTCGGCCGATTGGCGTATCCGATCGGCTCGCTGCCAATTGATTTCGACGTCCGAATCGATGTCGGGCGTGTCGAGCACGAGCAGCCGCTCGGGCAACTCGCTGCCTGGACGCCAATAGAGATGATGCTGCTCACTCTCATTGAGGGGATCATTGCTCGATTGCCAACGCTCGACAATGAAACCGGGCATCAGTTCAGGCAGACGTTGCTCCGCGTCGAAGTTCTCGGGAACCAGGCAGACCGGATGCCGGGTGCCGGCCGCCATGGGGCTTACGGCGCTGGCCTCTTCGCCGGCCAAATGGTTGAAGATGACCGATTTGCCGATGTTCGTGCCGCCGACCAACGCCACGATCGCCACGGCGGGGCCCGCTACCTGCGGTCGCAATTTGCGGTTCAACAGCTCATACCACTCCCGCTGTTCCAGGCCGCTTATTTCCAGCGGTGCGGCGGCTGACTCCAGAGCAGCGAGGTGTTGGCACAAGCGGGCGATTTCATCGGCCCACGTTTGATAGCTGGCCTCGGTCGTCGCGGTGGCTTGCCGATCATTCATGACAGGTAGGTTTTGCTGATCCGGATGGCGAACGATACGAGGCCGGATGATTGGATTGGTTTTTTTGAGGGGAAGAGAATCAGCCAGTCGGACGTTGCCCAGGCGATACACCGAACTCGGGCAGTGTCTGGCCGGACGGGCTGCGGTGCCGGTCGAGTTGCCCAGAGCCGTCGTCTCAATATCTCAACCAATATATCGTAACCGGCGAGGTGGACGATAAATGCTGGTTCCTTTTGGCCTGCAAGGCTGGCCGAAACGCCGCGCCTCGTTAGAATCGCGCGGAACGTTATTTTCCTGGGGCTTCAACAATGCTTTTGTGACATCAACCGGCCGTTTTCTTCGTGGGCGGCCTGGAGATTGAAATGCCCGGTTTTCCGCGGTTTCGCATCTCGGATATCTACGAGCAAACCACTGTCGCCCAGGTTGTATATGAATCGACCATGGATTCGACGAGCGATCGGGCCCGCCGATTGGTCGAAGAAAGCGAGCGTCGGAACGAGTCGCTGGAGACGCCGCTTCTTGTGCTTGCCGATCGGCAAACGGCCGGTCGGGGACGTGGCGAAAACGCGTGGTGGAGTGGCAGCGGCGCGCTGACCTTTTCACTGGTGTTGCGAGAACCTCTCGGGCAAATGCCGCTGAGCGACTGGCCCAAACTTTCCATCACCACAGCACTGGCCGTTCTCGAAACACTGGCCGCCGACGTTTCACCACGCCGGTTGGAACTTCGGTGGCCCAACGATGTGTATGCCGACGGGCGGAAGATCGCCGGCATTTTGCCCGAAGTGGTCAGCCGCAAGAGCGGTGCCCTGCTCGTGCTGGGGATCGGATTGAACGTCAACAATCGTCGCGATTCGGCGCCTGAGCCGCTGCGCCGTGAAATCACTTCATGGGCCGACCTGACCGGCCGAACCGCGGACACAACCGGCGTTCTGATCCGCTTGCTCGAAGCCATCCGACACCAGTTCGCGCGGCTCGCAAGCCGAGATCCGATGCTGGTAGACGAGTGGAACCAGTGGCTTCGGCTTCACGGGCGGCAACTTTCGCTAGAATCGGCCGGACAGCGGTTTACCGGCACCTGCAGCGGCATCGATTCGGCTGGACGGCTCCTTCTGCAAGTCGGTTCGCAGCTCCGCCCATTTCACAGCGCGGTGAATGTTCGTCCCATAGATTGATTCTCCTTCTTGCACGCCGCTTGGATCGCAATGCGGCAGCACACGGCCCGCGCATCGTGCTGGAATCTCTCTGGCCGGTTGGCAACGAAATGCGATGTCCGCGTTGGGACGCGGGAGAGCGGTTGTGCGCAAAAAAGGCCGAGACGTCGGATCCGTTTGCGGCATCCGACGCCTCGGCCGATAGAAACAAATCGCGCCTGCGCAGCAGCTTCGCACACACAACTGGGCCGACGCTCTTTCTGGTTTTTACGCGACCTGTCGAAAGCCGCGCTGCCGGCAACGAACGTTTGCAACAGGAGCACAAGTGATGCGGCGCTGAGCGACGATGACGAAGGCGCTGCGGCGCGGTTGGGGAGAAAAACTCAGTAACGAAGAATCCAATCGACCGTAAAGCGATCGTGCAAGACATCGCGACGGTTGGTCAGCGGAACCTCCCAGGCGACGCCGAGTTCGGTGTTGCGGTTCGGCTTGAACTTCATGCCCAGCGCACCGGTCACGATGTCGTTTCCAGAGACGCCGGTGGAGCCGAAGTTGAACAGGTCGCCACCTTCCAGCCCCGGGATTCCGTTTTTGCCCGATCCCATCCAGTGATACCAGTTGACTTCCATCAAGCCGTAGAACGGTGTCGAGCCCAGCCGATGGTCGAAATGGTTCGACCAGAACCAGATTTGGCTTTCAGCCGAACGGTTGGCTGGCAACAGGAAACCGCTTCCACTGATCCAGTGAAAACCGGCGATCTCTGTGCCCCCGGTCAAGAAGAGATTGAATAGCCCATCACCATTGCCTTGAAGCGTTCGCGTGCTGCCAACGGGCAGTTCATAAGTCACGCCAGCCGTCAACAGCGTCTGTGTGCGGCTGTTGGCCAGCAGGTTGTATTTCAGACCCAACGAAACATCGGACCAACCATCGTCGATCAACGTGTTGGTTGATGTGATGAAGCCAGCCTTGGTGGCAATGACGGACAGTCGATCCGTAAGCGCGGCACGTATTTGCGGAGCCCACAGATTCACCGTGCCGCCGCCGGCCGCGTTGGGAAAATCGTGACGCAGATAAATGAAGCGCACCTCGCTCAGCGTCCGTGGATCTTCGAAAAACACCGGGTTGGTCATCGGGCTGATGAAATCGTCGAAGCATGGTTGGCTTCTGGCAATCCATCCCAGCAACCGGTCCCGGCACGAGCGGCACCGGCCCCCGCAGGTGCCAGGCTGATCGCAACACGAATCGCACGTGTCGCACGGGCTGGCCGCATCGGTCCAATTCCTCTCATGAGTGAGCGACGTGAATTGATCGGTCGCCTGCTCATTCTGGTCCGCGGATTCCGAATCGGTCGGTGCCGACCAATTGGACGAGCTCCATGCGATCGTGTTTTCGGCGCGTGCGACGCTAACGAGAAGTAACGGTGCGGCGGCTAACAGCGCCGCCGGAAGAATCGTACGAATTTTCATCCTTTTGCCCTCCGTGGTTTCCGCCGTTTTTTCGTATCGCAGCGCTATCGCATGTCGGCGTGTTGCGTGCAACTGCCCGGCGTGCCGGCCGGATGGCGTGGCACGTTGCCCGACAGAGCCAGTTAGTTCTTGCATACAGGCCGTATACGAACTCGCTGCGGCTTGCGTGGGTGGAACGTATCGTCACCAGAGCGAGGAGCGAGACCTCCATGACACCACGCTCTCGGGCTCGATGCCCTGCACGTACTACGGGGTTCGGCGATTCGGGGTGTGCGGCTTGATGAATATCGTAAGGCGCGCGATGGGGATCGGTAATGTGCGGATTGCGCCGGTTGGTCGGGCCGAATTCGTGCGCTATTTGCCCGCGCATCCGCAAAGCTTATTAGAACCCGCACCGTCATTACAACCGGCGCGATCTTGACGGCTTGTCGCATTGCAAACCATCGTTGGCACAAACGCCCGGCGCAGAGCGCCCAAGAAACAGTAAGGACGAACGTGCCGCCATAGCAGTGCGAGTGCGGTATCTGGACAAACGATGAACGAAGAAGGACGCCGCCGATGTGGCCCATGCCGCGCACGAAATAGATGTTGCGAGGGCATCGCCTGCTTGCAAGGAAACGTCGACGGCAATCTGCGGATCGTCAGATGTTCACAACCAAGCCGGGTATCTCGCGAGCAAGCGCCTCGGCCGCCTCGGGCGATACTTCGGTGAAGCGGAGGTTGAGCTTTTTGAGGTGGGGCAACTTCTTCAGCGACTCGAGCCCCTGATCCGTGATGGCATCTTCTTCCAGGTCGAGTTCTTCTAGTTGCGCGAGACCTTCCAAATGCGGCAGCCCCGCGTCCGTCACGGCTGTGCTTTTCAGATCGAGCTGCTTCAACCGCGACAGTTGGGCCAGGTGCTTCAAACCTTCGTCGGTAATCTCCGTATGCCAGAGTCGCAACCGCTCGAGGTTGGTTAGCTGTCCCACGGCCTCCAGGCCCGCGTCGCCTATGGGGCATTCGCTCAGGTCGAGCGATTGCAGCTTTTTCATGCCCGTCAGATAGGTCAGCCCTTCGTCGGAAATCGGCGTGTCGCGCAACGAGAGCTTACGCATGTCGGTCATGTCTTTCAGGTATTGCAGACCATCGCCGGTAATGGCCGTGCGAAAAAGCACAAGTTCGCGGAGCTTCGTGAGCCCCTTCAAGTAGGCCAGACCTTCGTCGGTGATGGCGGTATCTTCCAGAATCAGGTTGGTGAGCCACGTCATTTTGCCAAGCGGTTGCATGCCCTCGTCGCTCACCTGAAAACTGCGGATCTTCAGTGCCCGCAACGACCGCATTTTTTCCAAATGCGTTAGTCCCTCGTCCGAGATCAGCAGGCAATTGCGCAGGTCGAGCAGCTTGAGTTTCGGCATGTGGCTGATCTGCTCGAGCGAGTCGTTCGTTATATTCGTGGCCAGCAAAATCAACTGTTGAAGGTTGGGAAATTGCACGATCGAGTCGACGGCGTTGGCCGTGATGTTCGAACGGCGAAGGCTCAGCACCTTGAGGTTTTTCAGGGTCGTGAGCTGGGCCACTCCCGCATCGGTTACGGATGTGTTTTCTAAAAAAAGCTGCTCCAAGGTGCTCAGCGAGGCAATGAAACGCATGTGATCGTCGACCACATCGGGTCCTTCGAGTCGTAGACGCTTCAAGTGAGGCAGCCCACTCAGCGCGGCGAGCAGTTCGTCGGAGATCGGCGATTTGGAAAGGTCGGCCGCAATCACGTGTCCGGCCGAATCGGTTTCGAGTTCGGCATCGTTGGCCCGCAGTTGCTCAACGGCCTTGGCATCGTCTGCGGCGGTTGAATCTTCGGCCGACGATGACTGCGTGGAGGTGTCGGATGCTGGTTTACCCGATTCGGCAGAACCATCGGAGCGAGTTTCACTGCCCCGGGATTGCTGATCTTCGGCAGCGGGCTTGCTTTGCGGTTGGCACGCAATCGTCGAAAAGCTGGCCGTCAGCAGAAAAACAAAACCAAACGCGTTCAACCACCTACGCATCGTATTTGCTTCTCCGTAAAGAGTGGGGGTGCAAGCACCCTCGTTGTGCCTCGCAGCAGGCAATAGCGCTCTGGGCGGCCCCGCCACGAACGGGCTACGTTGCCGCGGGCCGCAGCAAAGGCATTCCAACGCGGAAGCCCTGTCGCAGCGAAATGCCCTGCCTTTTGCCGGAGGCCACTTGCGTTGTAACTTCATAAAGCCTTGCTGGCAAAGGATCTTAGCCTACTGATTCGGCCCTGCGATGGCAAACCCCTATAGTCCTATTTTTCGAGTCGTTGCTTTCTTCGTGGTTGGTTTTGCTTGCCAAACTTGGGGCCATGACGACACGATGGAAGAGCGGGCGGACCGGTTTTTCCCGATGCATGTTCGGTTCGGCCGATTCGTCGCCTGGCCGGCAGACTGACCGGAGTGAATCGTGCCGGTTCCCTTTCCGGGCACGGAAATCAGCGGCAAACCCTGCTGACGGAGTGGTGAACGACAGAATTGCGGAACGCCTCGCGGCAGGTTATCCTCGTCGTTTTCGGGCAAGTGCCCGATCGGCGCCGGCGATTTCTTGTAAACGTCGTGTTCGAGCGCTGTCTCGTTTCCCGCCTGACGATCGCCGCCCTATTCACGCCATACCGATCCGACCGACTCATTCACCTCACACACTGCGATTGTAAGGAGCTGTTGAACATGGGAGCCAAAACAAACCGCCGCAGGTTTCTGCAAACCACCGCGCTGACGGGTGCCGGCTTTTGGGTGGCCGGTGGCCTGAAGGCCGCCGAGAGTAAAGCGGCCAACGAGAAGATTCAGTTTGCCTGCATCGGCGTCGAGGGCAAGGGATCGAGCGATTCTCGCGACGCCGGCCGTCATGGCGATGTGGTGGCCATTTGCGACGTTGACGAAAAACGTTTGGAAAAAGCACATGCGCGCTTTCCCAATGCGCAAAAGTTTTTCGACTATCGCGAAATGCTCGAAAAATTGGGCGATAAGATTGACGCGGTTACGGTCAGCACGCCCGACCACTCACATGCTCCGGCCTCGGCTATGGCCATGCGGATGGGCAAGCACTGCTTTTGCCAGAAGCCGCTCACGCATTCGGTATATGAAGCCCGCCGGTTGGGCGAAATCGCGCGGGAAAACAACGTGGTCACGCAAATGGGCAATCAGGGAACGGCCACCCCGGGCATCCGTCGAGGCGCTGCCGTCGTGCAATCGGGCGTGTTGGGCAAAATCACCGAGGTTCATGTTTGGACCAACCGGCCAGTTTGGCCGCAAGGCGGCCCTCGGCCCGAACCCAAGCCGGTTCCGAAAAATCTGAAGTGGGATTTGTGGCTCGGCCCCGCAGCCTATCGGCCCTATGGCGAAGGCTACCACCCGTTCGCCTGGCGGGGTTGGTGGGCTTTCGGTACCGGTGCCCTGGGCGACATGGCTTGCCACACGGCCAACTTGCCCTACATGGCACTCGATTTGAAAGATCCGGTCTCGATCGAGGCCGAGCACTCAGGCCACAACGGCGAGAGCTATCCTAAGTGGTCGATCATCAAGTTCGAGTTCCCGGCCACCGACAAGCGCGGGCCGGTCACCATGACCTGGTACGACGGCGGCAAGCTTCCCGATCGCTCGCTCGTGGGCGGTCGCGAGCTCTCGAAGAGCGGCTCGTTGATTGTCGGCGAGGCTGGTGTGCTGTTTTCGCCCAACGATTATGGCGCCTCGTGGGAACTGATCGGCGACATCAAGGAGCCGAAGGTCGAATTCACCAAGTCGCCCGGTCACTTCACCGAATGGGTTGAAGGCATCAAGGGTGGCGAAACGCCCCGAT
>WGDQ01000056.1 GCA_015493185.1 Planctomycetaceae bacterium | reverse complement strand
CCTTTCGGCATTTGCCTGTTGTTTGAACGCCCCGCCGCCGGGCGGCACCGGCTCCGGACGGCAAATGCTTGGCTTGTCGACAATGCCCAGCCCCACGAGCAGCGCGTCGAATCGAGCAGCCCATCGCAAACCCAACTCCACCACGTTCTCGCGGTAGGGCGAATCGTCCAATCCGGCCAATATGCTGCGCATGCTCACCTTGTGGTTCCCCAGCGTTGTAGCCGCAGTCGGGCCGGCTCACTTCTGCCCCCGGTTGCGGTCAGTCTCGTTCCTTCTTGGTCGGGCCCGTGCGCCGCAGTACCGCAATGCCGCCCCTTTGCAGCGGTCCTTCAGAAGAGTGGTCTTCAAAATCCAACGGCTCCAACTGCGGCTTCGATCGCGAGCAGGCCGCCCGTCTCGCTGTCGGTCTGCATCGACCAGTCGCAAGCAGGACTGGCCTGCTTCGTCCTCCTTGATACGATTCACCGGCTCACCATCTCGGGCCTGAACGCGATCTTGAAGAGGCACCTTCTCAGGACAGCACCTGGTCTCAGGCCAACACCTGATCGATCACGTTGCCGTGTACGTCGGTCAGTCGGCGTTCGAGGCCGTTGTGATAATAGGTGAGCCGACGATGGTTCAACCCCAGCAGGTGCAGCACCGTGGCATGCAGATCGTACACCGTAGCAACGTTTTCCACGGCTCGATAGCCGAACTCGTCGGTCGCCCCGTAGCTTGTGCCCCGTCGCACACCGGCGCCGGCCAGCCAGCATGTGAAGCCGGCCGGATTGTGGTCGCGGCCGCTGGCTCCCTTCTGAAACGTGGGCATCCGTCCAAACTCGGTGCACCACACCACCAGCGTTTCTTCCAACAGACCCCGCTGTTTCAAATCTTTCAACAGCGCGGCGGCCGGCTGATCGAGAATCGGCCCGTGGATGTCGTACTGCGCTTTCAGCTTCTTGTGGCCGTCCCAGTTTCCCACGCCTTCGCCCATGGCGTAGGCACCGTTGAACAACTGCACAAATCGCACACCCCGTTCGATCAATCGCCGGGCCAGAATGCAGTTGCGTGCGAAATCGGCCTTCACCCGGTTCTGTGTGTCGTCCGCTCCGTACATGGCCAGCACGTGCGCCGGCTCGGTGGAAAGATCGTTGATCTCCGGAACGCTCAACTGCATTCGCGCCGCGAGCTCATAGCTCGCGATCCGCGCGGCCAATTCCGTGTCGCCCGGATAACGCCCGAGATGATGCGAGTTGAGCCGTTTCAGAAAATCACGCACCGCGCGGTCCGTTTCGGGGCTGGTGCCCTCGGGCACGGCCAGGTTGCGAATCGGCTCGGTCGTGTTGAAAGCCGTTCCTTGAAACACGGCCGGCAAAAATCCCGACCCCCAATTGTTCACGCTTGCCTGCGGAACGCCTCGCGGGTCGGGAATGGCCACAAACGCCGGCAGGTCGCTGTTTTCGCTGCCCAGCGCGTAGCTTACCCAGGCCCCCATGCTCGGAAAGCCGTCGAGCGTATTGCCCGTCGACATGAAGTTCTCGCCCGGCCCGTGCGTGTTTGTTTTGCTGGTCATCGAGTGAATGAAACACATCTCGTCGACCAACTCGCCCAGCTTCGGCAGCAGGTCCGAGGTCATCTTGCCCGACTCGCCCCGCGGACGAAACGCATAGGGGCTTTTCGTCAGGTTGCCGTTTTCGCCCTGAAACGTAACCAACTGGTCGTTGCCCGGCATCGGTTGGCCATGCCGCCGGATGAGCTCGGGCTTGTAATCCCACGTATCCAAATGGCTGCACGCTCCCGAGCAGAATAGCACCAGCACGTTCTTGGCTTTGGCCGGAAAATGCGGCTCGCGCGCGGCCAGCGGATGGGCTGGGTCGATACGGGGCCGAATCGGCGAGAGGTCATTGTGCGGCGAATCAGCCGCCAGCAAACCCTGCTCGCCCAGCAGCGCCGCCAGCGCGATGCCACCCAATCCCATGGCGGCCTCGCCCAAAAAACGCCGTCGATTCAGCAGATACCACCCTATCGGGCTTGTCACGCCTTGCTGCTCGGCCATCGCTTCACGCCTCGGTCATCTCGGCCATTGATCGGAATGGATCGGATAAGAAGAAATTTTGAAAAACGTCCCGCACGCCTGTCGCGAGTTACTTGTTTCTACTTGTTGCCGGTTCGCCGGAACCAATATTCATGCCTCGGGTGTATGGCGCATTCGGCCCCTTCCACCGCAGTGGCTCGCCACCGCAGCGGCGCGTCGCCCAAAGGGGCGACGCGCGTTCGTGTTTTGTATTCGTCCGTATCCGTCTCTGTATCTGTGT
>WGDQ01000055.1 GCA_015493185.1 Planctomycetaceae bacterium | reverse complement strand
GTACGGCCGTGCGACGGAAATCGATTCCGTTCGTTTTTCTCTCTCCCCCTCCGGTTTGTCCATTTCATAAGAAAGGAAGAAAAGGACATGAAAACTGCAAGGATGTTTCTGGGCGTCGCGTTGATGGCGGTTGTTGGCCAGCAGGCTATGGCTCACGACGACTCGTCGGGGGCCCACGACCACGCCAATCGCGACCAACTTCGTATTGCGGTGCAGCAGATTTGCCCCGTCTCGGGCCAGCGTCTCGGCGAGCACGGCGCACCCATCAAAGTAAAGGTGGGCGAGGAAACCGTTTTCCTTTGCTGCCAAGGATGCTTGCAAAAAAAGATCAATCCGCAGCACTGGGCCACGATTCACGCAAACATGGCCCGGGCGCAAAGAATCTGCCCGGTGATGAAGCGGCCGTTGCCCAAGAATCCCAAATGGACGATCGCCGAGGGACAGGTGGTCTACACCTGCTGCCCGCCGTGCGGCAAGAAGATTCTGGCCAAGCCAGACACCTACTTGCACAAGGTGGACGAGCTGTACGCTGCCTCGCTCGAATCGCGGTAGGCGAAAACCTCGGGCATCTTGTGAGCTTTCGGCGCGGAGTACGCCCATGCGGCACCGGCGGTTTTTTCGGGTCCACGCACCGCCGGTCGCCGCAAGGCGCCGCAACGCCGCCTTCGGCTCACCTGATGTTGCTGCCAATCAGCCGCCTTCCAACGTGAATCTCCCCCGTTGCGAGGTTCCAGAAGAGCGTGGTCCAAGCCCCTGCCGTGCCGGGAATGCGAAAAGCGTTGCCGCGCGGTGAGCGGGGTCTCTGGCTCCAAGCTCTCCGACGACCTCGCCGTCTCAGGCACCCTTTTCGGGCCTACCGCCCGAGAAGGGTGTTTTTTTGCTTTGCGGTCGCAGGTTGGCAGGTTTTTGTCTCCGTCTCTGCTGCACAGATTGCGACTGCGGGAATGTCTCAATCCGAGACAAAACGTGCCCCCGCGGGGCTTTCTCAGAATGAGACTCAGGGCGACCTGTTGCAGATCGATCTCGCAAGATGCAGCGCGCTGTCCAAACTGAAGACGGCCCCAATAGAGGGTCTGCTATGTTCTGGCATTGCGAGCTAAAAATCTTTTTCGTACGCAACCTGCTTTCAGACATTTACTTGCAACGAATATTCATTGGTCGACCCCGCACATCGGCGCCGGTTCGGCACAATGCATGCATAGAAAGAAATGCGAATCTCGGCAGAAAAATGTCGGGATTCCCTATCAGCTTTGCTGGCCCGCGGGCCTCTGACGTTCGGTTGCTGGATGGTTACTGCCCCTGGCCATCCGGCAGTGCCAATGCGGAGTTTGGCACGTCAGAGGCCCCTTTTTTTTGCGCTGCCGAATTCGCCGCGGCAATAAACAAGGGAAGTGCCCCCCTTATTGCGGCCTCGGGCGTCCAATGTCTTCGCAGCTTCGCCCGTCTCTACAGCAACTCCGACCGCTTCGCGCGGTATAGCTTGGGCATCATCAGGTGGTCTCGTCACGTCGCCCACTGCGCCCCCATTCGACGGCACCACCCCCCTTCACTGATGGCGAACTCCGGCCCTCGTGACTTTTCATTGGGCCAAATCGCTTCACCGCCACATATCTCGCGACCAGCCTGGCAGGTTGGTGTGATGCCCCCACCCTTTTTCCTGGCCAGATCGCGGCCCTCCGGGCCAGATTGCGTCCGCGCTTCCCATACGGCGCAGAAAGAGAAATGAACGCAATCCATTTATTATCAAAAGGTTACAGAAGAACGCCCCAGTCCAACGAATTCTCCGAACGAATGCTATGCTTGTTAGCAGTTGTAGAGGCCTATTTGCCCAACGCTCGATTTGCCAACGGGAAAGGCACCGGCCATGGCCGACAGCGAAGCCCGCCCTGAAGCCGAAGGCGGCTCGGACAACCAGAACACGAAAGCCACGATTGCAAATAGGCTTACGTCGTTTTTTCGCACCTCGCGAGGCCTTGCTCTGCTGATCGCGGCCACGATCACCGTGCAGGTGCTCGGCTTCTGGTACATCGGCCACTTACTGGTCAAAGACCGCGCGGACGAGCCACACGAAATCAGCCTGGGAACCTATGAATACGTCGGCGACCATCGACCGCAGTCGTCGATCGCCGAGGCATCGTTCGACCTGCACATCAGCCTGGTCGACGAGCTCGACGAGGCCGCGCGAACACGCCTGAAGGCCCGACGATTCAAGGTGGAACAGGACATCGAACAGCTTTTACGGCAGGCCCACGAGGCCGATTTCGAGGACCCCACGCTTGCCGAACTCAAGCGACAACTTCAAGAACTGATCAACCAAAGCCTTGAAATGCAGGCCGTTTCCGAGGTGATCATTACCAATCTATCGGTCGACCGTGTCGAGCGCGGCGAACTGATCGGTTCTGCTAAAGGTGAGTCGGCCACGAACGACTCGGGCTGAATCTCCCCCTCTCTTTCTTTTCTTGAGCAGCTCACCTTTTCCCCGCTTGCTCACTTGCCCGTGGCTTGATTCATCCGCTTCATCCGCGGCTGCGCACTTCGGTCGGATTCAGGAAGCCAACGCACCGGCGCGTCTCATGCTGGCCAGCATGCATTGGGGTAGCAGGTCGCATGTGTGTTACGGCGTTTCAGCACCGCAAAGGCCTGCTCTTCTTGTAGCTGGTAAGCTGGGCAGCTCGGCGAAGCTTGTTGCCCACGGTCGCCCTTGCCCCGCCGATCCACTTCACCCTAAGCCCCGGTGCTCAAGCACAAATTCACCGTCATTTCACCAAATGCCTTAACAGGAAATACTTGCAGATTCGGTAAAACCGCTACCGATGAAACAAGCGACGCAACCGCGCACCTCGGCGGGGGCGGCTTTGTGATGAGATTTACTCGGAGCGGGAGATAGCTTGGATGCTTCGGAGGCACAGTTCCCTTGCGACTACAATCCTTGGGCTTCGATGCCGGTTGCTCACCGTTTGCACGTTGCTAGCCGCGTGTGGGCCGGTTTGGGCACAAACAAATCCCCTTGATCAACAGCCGATGCCGGCTTACGACGCCTCACGCGATCTATCGCCTATGGACGCCGGACCAGCCGCCGTACCGGTGGGCTCTGGAGGCCGGCCAGCGCAGAACGACGACGTGCTGCCACGGCTCGAATCGCTCGAGGCAGAGTTGGCCGCCACGAACGAACGCGTCGAGTTGCTCACGCTGCCCGACGAAGAGCCGGCAAACAGCGATTTCTACGTCGACTACGAGAAAGGATTTCTCATCCGCCCTGTCGACGACGACAACCCTTTCCGACTTCGCATCAACGGCCGGCTGCAAATGCGACACACCGCCTTCGAACGCGATATCACCACGTTCGTCGATCAGGCGGGCAACGTAGAACCGATCCACAGCCGCAACGATTTCGAAGTCGAACGGGGCCGACTCGAGTTCCGCGCCACGATGATCGACCCCAACCTGCACTATTATCTGAACATCGACTTCGACACCGACGACAACCACCGGCTGGTGGCACACGACACCTGGGTGTATTACAGCTTTAGCGACGCGTTCAATTTCTATGTCGGAAAGTCGAAGGTGCCAGGCAGTCGGGCGTGGCTGCTCAGCTCGTCGCGGTTTCGTTTTGCCGACCGTTCGATGGCCACCACGTTTTTCCGTCCCGACCGCTCGGTTGGTATCTGGGCCATGGGTGAGCTGGGCGATGCGGCCCACTACGAACTGTTTGTGGGCAATGGCTTCGCGACAACCGACCGGCGATTCGACGATCTCGACGAGCAGTTCGTTTATTCGGCCAGCTTTTGGTGGGAGCCCTGGGATGAATTCGGCAAGGGCTATACCGACATCGAGTACCATCGCCGGCCGGCCCTGCAGATCGGCCACAGCTTCACCTACACCTCGCAACAGGGCGTCGATGGCGGCGGCACAACTGAGGAAACCAGTTTCCGCCTGAGCGACGGCACGCTGCTCATCACGCCCGGGGCGCTGGCCAACAACGTGATGGTGACGGCGTTCGACGTTTACCTGTACGCCGTCGATATGGGTTTCAAATACCGCGGAATCAGCGTCAACACCGAATGGTATTTTCGTTGGCTTCAAGCACTCGAAGGCACCGGCGCATTGCCGCTCGATAGACTGTTCGATCACGGCTTCTTTGTCGATGCGGGCATCTTTCTCGTGCCGGAGCGTTTCGAGCTGATCGGCCGCGTTTCGCAGGTCGACGGGCTGTTCGGCGATGGCTGGGAATACGCCGGGGGGGTCAACTGGTACATCAACGGAACGCATCACAACAAACTCACGTTCGACGTCACCGTGCTCGACCGCAATCCGGCCAGCAGCTCGAGCCCCAACCTCATTGCCGGAGCCGATGGCACGATGTTTCGCACGCAGTGGCAGGTGGCCTTCTAATGTTTGCTTCGCAGCCACCGTGCGGCCACGAACCGCACGAGCAAGAACGAGCAAGAAGCAAACAACCGGTTGCTACCGCGGACTGAAACCGCGCTGAGGAGCCACCGCCAGCCGAAGAAAGGGCAAGCAGGGTTCGTCTGCCCAAGCAGATTGGTCGCAGGCCTATCCAAGCACATGCCGATCTTTGGACAACGCAGTTTGGGCAACGCAGCGTTGAGAAAGCTCAACCACTCGCCCCCCGGAATGCGTCTTTCAGCAGGGTCGCCAACTTTGCAGAAGGGCCAATCGTTTCAATCAGCGTTGAAACACACCACCGGGCTTGACCAGCAGATCGCGAAGATACTGGCCGTAAGAATTGTTCATTTCGTCGGCTAGGCGTTCGAGCTGCTCGGCCGTGATCCAACCTTTGTTGTAGGCGATCTCCTCGATGCAGGCGATCTTCAGGCCTTGGCGCAGTTCGATGGCTTCAATGAAATTGGCCGCTTGCATCAGCGACTCGGGCGTGCCTGTATCGAGCCAGGCAAAGCCGCGCGTGAAACGCTCGACGGTTAGCTTGCCGCGTTGCATGTAAACCCGATTTACGTCGGTGATTTCCAGCTCACCTCGGGCTGAGGGTTTCAAGTTGGCCGCAATGTCGACCACGTCGTTGTCGTAGAAGTACAGCCCTGTTACCGCCAGGTTCGACTTGGGCACCGCGGGCTTTTCTTCCAGCGCAATGGCCGTACCGTGCTGGTCGATTTGCACCACGCCATAGCGCTGCGGATCGCGCACGGCATAGGCAAACACGGTCGCACCTTCCGCCCGCCGAGCGGCGTTGCCGAGCATCTTTTGAAAACCCTGACCGTAAAAGATGTTGTCGCCCAAAACGAGCGCGCAGTGGTCGTTGCCCACAAACTCACGACCGATTAAAAACGCCTGCGCCAGCCCTTCGGGCTTGGGTTGTTCGGCATAGCGAATCGAGATACCGATCTGGCTACCGTCGCCCAACAAACGCTGGAAGCCACCCAGGTCGTGCGGCGTGGATATCAACAGCACGTCGCGAATGCCCGCCAACATCAGCGTCGACAGCGGATAGTAAACCATCGGCTTGTCGTAAATCGGCAAAAGCTGCTTGCTCACGGCCCGTGTGACCGGATGCAAACGTGTGCCCGATCCGCCGGCCAGGATGATCCCTTTTTTGCAAAGTGCTTCGCTGGTAGTCGTGGCCATGTTTCGAATTTCACTTTCGCTGTCGAAAAGAATCGGTGTGGAACAGGAAGTAATAACATGCCAGGCCGGCTCGGCAGGTGAAGGCACCGGTAAAGGCAGTCGCCCCGATACCCCACAGCCGTGCGATCCAGGCGGGGTTTGTTGCGAAGCCGCCTTGCTGCCGTACGCAACAGCCACTCTGCCCCGGCTTCGCCTGCTGTCGTCTGAGGGAGGCGAACAGGCGTCTTCGGAGCATGTCCTCCTCGGCTCGCGATCACGACCGATAAAGACCACCTCGGCACCGGCGCTTCACCGCGAACCGGAAGATCTCACCGAGCCGGGAGATTCTGACCCTCCCGAGCGATTCACGCCTCCTGCGTTGCCGAAGATAGCCCGAGACGCTCGCGTTGATACGTGCCTGAGGTCACGCGGTCGACCCACCAGCGGTTGTCCAAATACCAGCGGACCGTGCGTTCCAAGCCCGACTCGAAATCCTGCTCGGGTTGCCAGCCCAGCTCGTTCCGGATTTTACTCGCATCGATCGCATAGCGCCGATCGTGCCCGGGGCGGTCGGTCACAAACTCGATCAACGATCGCGTGGGGCGGTGCGGCAAATCGGGGCACAGCCGATCGACCGTATCGCAGATGGCGTGCACTATCTGCAAATTGGTCCGTTCGCAGTTACCGCCAATGTTGTATTCGCTGCCCGGGGCGGCCTGCCGCAACACGGTGCGGATCGCGCGGCAATGATCTTCCACATAGAGCCAATCGCGAACGTTCTTGCCATCGCCATACACGGGCAACGGCTTGCCCTCGACGGCGTTGAGAATCATCAGCGGTATCAGCTTCTCGGGAAACTGGTAAGGACCGTAGTTGTTCGAGCAGTTGGTCAGCAGCACGGGCAAGCCGTACGTGTGATGATAAGCTCGCACAAAATGATCCGAGGCGGCCTTCGAGGCCGAGTAGGGCGAATTGGGGGCGTAGGGTGTGGTTTCTGTGAAGTAGCCCGTTTCGCCCAGCGAGCCGTACACTTCGTCGGTTGAAACGTGCAAGAACCGAAAAGCGTCTTTCTCCGCCTCGGGAAGCTGTGTCCAATAGCCACGCGCTGCTTCCAGCAGTCGGAACGTACCCACCACGTTCGTTTGCACAAAGGCTCCCGGCCCGTCGATCGAGCGATCGACGTGCGACTCAGCGGCAAAGTTGACAATTGCCCACGGCCGATGCTCCCTGAGCAATCGGGCCACCAACTGCGCGTCGCCAATATCCCCCTGCACGAAAACGTGCCGCGGATCATCCCACACATCCCGCAATGAATCGGGATTGCCGGCATAAGTGAGCGCGTCGAGATTGATCACGCGCGTTTCGGGATCTTCGGCCAACGTCTGCCGGATGAAGCAACTGCCAATAAAGCCGGCACCGCCAGTAACAAGAATCGTTTGCATGGGCGAAGTGGATTTCCAGCTACAAAGAGGAGAGGAGATAGCAGAGAAGAACGATTTTAACACCGCGAACCCTCAGGTTCTCGGCAGACGCCGGGGCAACCGCGTCCGACGCGGATCACACGCCCTCGGCCGCAGAAGCTTCCCTCGCATTTCTTTTCGCGGATTTCCCTAGCTTCACGGGCCGCGAGGGCCGACCCCGAAATGGAAGCTAAGCACCATCTATTCTGGCCATCGCAGGCAGCCGTTTCCACCAGGCCCCTGGAAGGGAAAAAACCACGAGAAACGACGTTCGCCCGCAAAAGCCGTCCTACGCAGCGAGCCGATGCCGGCCCGTACGGCACAAAGCCCGAATCGCCGCTGGGCCCCCACGGCCGATTCCTGCCAGGCGAAACCCGCCGCGCTTGGTTCCACCCCTTGGTCCACGGACGAGCTGCCTCGAACGGTCTTGCTGGTCTACAAGCCGATCCGATTTTCGCCCAGCGATCCGAAAACGCCAGCAAACAGACGACAGACCGCACGGCGGCACCGTACGCACCAGCCTAATCGAACCGGACGACGATTTCGACCAATCCGCTGGTCACCGGGCAATTTCCACTCGATTTAAGCCTTCCCGACAACCGAAACTGACCATTGCAGGGCCCGTTGATCGGTCGACCCGCCGTCGCTTGCACCGCCGAATCCAGCCGACACCGGGAAAACAGGGAAGTTTTCCCGTCTATTTCAGCGTCAAGGAGGGCGAGAGATTTGTCTGCTGCCAGTCGGTTACGCTACCTGCACCTTGCCTATTTCTCCCAACCATCCGGCGATCGACTCGTTTACCGAATGATCCGGCGGCATCGGCCGCAGAACATCGTCGAGTTGGGGATCGGGTTGGGTGTCCGCAGCCTGCGGATGATCCAGCTCGCCGCCGATTTTGCCCATGGTTCCATCCGCTACGCGGGCATCGACCGCTTCGAATCGCGCACCGACGACGATGGCCCGGGGCTTTCACTCAAACTGGCCCATACCATGCTTTCGGCCACCGCGGCCCGGGTGCGGCTGCTGCCGGGCGATCCGCTGCACGTATTGGCCAACGTGGCAAACGACCTGACATCGACCGATTTGTTGCTGATCGCCTCGTTCGACCGGTTTCAGAACCATTTCGGGTGGCAATTTGTGCCGCGCATGTTGCACCCGCGATCGGTCGTCCTGGTTGAGCAGTGCGTGCCGGGCAAAGGAGGACCGGTTTCTCGATGGCGTCCGTTGCCGATCGAAGAACTGTCGCTCTTAACCGGGTCGTCCGGCCGACATCGCCGCGCGGCCTGAAGCTGCCTGATCGCCGGCGGGGCCGACCGCATCCACTTGCCGGTCAAAGCCCCGGCCGCCCGTAGCGATTTCCGATTGTTTGAGTCGAGGCGCACCTCGCCGCCGTTGCCACAGCGCCGTGCGCTGATGTGCCGCATGCGCTTTTGGAGTGTGCCGCCGCCCTTCTGCCATACGCCGTCGAAGCGTCCGGCTCGCTCGCGGTTTGGTCGGTTCTGCGACGCTCGAAACGGGCTGTCGCACATCGAGAGCAGGCACGAGCCAATATTCTGCATCGCGTGGCGAACTGCTATCCGTACCGCCCACGCAAAAAGCCGACGCGTCGAGACGGCGACGTTTCTTGCGTGGCGGTTTGCCGGCGGTCGGGCTGAGCTCGCACCATGTCGCCCGTCCGTTGTAGTACGGCGGTCGCCATCGGGCGATTTGGCGATCGCCACGGCTGGTTTTCCTAGCGGCGTGCGGGGGCGGCAAAGGTGTCCGGCAAGCGGACTTGGGATGGAAGCGATCGCGCGCTGTCGTGGCGGTTTACCCGTAAAGCAAATGCGATGCCTTCTAACATCACGAAATGCGGCCCAAACGCACAAACTGCTTCGCCCGCAGTTGCTTTTGCACCCGAGAAAAGAGCCCATCGCCGACAGCAACCAAGCACAAAGGCCTTGATCTTCGCATCCCCGGCAGGGTGTGCTCAGGTGGCCCGATCCTCCGCTAGTGTGTATAGTGACGGAAGAAGTTTCCCGCCTTTTTGGCTGCGCGGTTTTAATGCCATGAGCAAGTCGACGTCGCGGCTGTCGAGCGATATTTCGCTGACACAAACCATTGAGGAAACGCCCGAGGTTCTGGCCCACGATGCTCGCGGCTGCAAAGTGGAGCTGGTGCGTGGCAGTGGCCCAGGGCTTAGCGGGGAAACGCGAGAACTGCTGGCCACACGACTGCGGGCCTCGGCCTTGATCCTGTTGGCCGGTTTCTCCGTCTTTCTCTTACGTAGGTTTTTCGTCAATACACCGCTTCCCTTCGACGAGAAACCCTATCTTGATGTGTTACACGTGGGCATTGTCATCATGCTGGCCGTCGAGAGCCTGCTGATCTGTGTCCACTGTCCCACTTCGTTGCAGCGGCTCCGCTGGGCCGAATTGGCCATATTCGGCTTGCCCGGCGCTTATTTTCTGCTCATGCAGTACGAAGGCGTCAAAGCCGCCGTAACGCTCAACGATCCGACGCATGCCGTGATGGCGGTTCTGTTGTGTGTGATTTTTTGGAACTGCCTGATCTTCACCTACGCGTTGTTCATTCCCAACTCGTGGCGCCGAGCCGCGGCCATGGTGGGCACCATGGCGGCCATGCCAATCACTTTGTCGATCTTTCAGCGGATTCAAAACCCGATGGTCGCTCAGGTGATCCACATGCACCTGCTGGTGGAAATCGTTCTGGTGATGGTGGTCGTAGCCGTAGCGGCGGTGTATGGCACGCATAAAATCAACTCGCTGCGGCGCGAAGCGTTCGAGGCCCGGCAGTTGGGACACTACCGGCTCAAACGTTTGCTCGGCAGCGGCGGCATGGGCGAGGTTTATCTGGCCGAACACCAACTGCTGAAACGCCCCTGCGCGATCAAGGTGATCCGACCCAGCAAAACAAGCGATCCGAACGTACTGGCTCGGTTCGAACGCGAGGTGCAGGCCACCGCGCAACTGACGCACTGGAACACCGTCGAGATTTTCGATTACGGCCGCACCGACGACGGCACGTTCTTCTACGTGATGGAATACTTGCCCGGCCTGTCGCTGGCCGAATTGGTCCAGCGGCACGGACCGCTCGAACCGGCACGCGCCATTCATCTGCTACGGCAAATGTGCGACGCACTGCGTGAAGCGCACGCCGCGGGACTGGTGCACCGTGACATCAAGCCGGGCAATATATTCGTCGCACAACGAGGCGGCATTTACGACGTGGTGAAGCTGCTCGACTTCGGTTTGGTCAAACCTGCCGGCGGGGGCGACTCGCTGCACCTGACGCACGATGGGGCCATTACCGGTTCGCCACTCTACATGCCGCCCGAACAGGCCATGGAAACGCGGCCGCCCGATGCCCGTAGCGACATTTATGCCTTGGGGGCCGTGGCTTACTACATGCTCACCGGTCACCCGCCGTTCGAAGGCGAAAAACCACTTCAGGTGATTTTCGCTCATGCGCACGAAGATGTGGTGCCCCCCTCGCAACTCAACAGCGATGTGCCACGCGATCTGGAGCAGGTCATCTTGCGATGCCTGGCCAAAGATCCCGAGCAGCGATTCGCCTCGGTCGACGAGCTTTCGCAAGCCCTGGCATCTTGCGCCGACGCCGACGGCTGGGACAATCAGCGGGCCGTCGAGTGGTGGCGGCAGCAGAGCAGCAGCACCTCACTGGAAATTGCCGGCGTTGCCTGACACAAATTGCCTGACACAAAGCCCTGACACAAAGCAGTGCCGCGCGGCCCAGGCCAGAAGCGAGTGAAGCCCAGGACCGGCAAGCAATTCGGTATGCCATCTTCCACGGTCCGGCCACCGCGTCGTACCACATCGCCAGATCGTTCCTACCACACCGGCAGATCGTGGCGCCACGTCGTCCGTCAGATCAATCGGTCTCGCTCCGCATTCGCCGTGACGCAACCAACTGCGGCTCGTAGGACTGGAGATCGGCAGGATTGCCACAGCCGAGCGGCTTGCCTCGCCGGGTTGCGTAGCTGCCCCCGCCCGTGGCATTGTTGGCACGGCTTGCGAAGCGGTATGCCCGCTTTGCCAGTCCTTTGCGCCGCCGGTAAAAATTGGCCCCCAGGTCGAAACGACGGCGAGCAAGAGGGGAAAGCGGAAAACGAACCTTCCTTGCCCGCGATCGCTCTTGTTCTACAGCCAAGACCGCATCTCGTGGAAGCAACCGCCGCGCGTGACGACGACGGCTTTTGCATCGAACCGGTGTGGCGTTCGACTCACGATCGCCCGCCGCAGCGTGCCAGGGGCCGGGGCAGCACTCCCCAACCGGCCGCCTGCGACGTAGAATAGCCCCCGATTCTACTGCTCGGTGCCGCACAGCCCGTGGCAGTGGGCCGCTACGGTAACCGCGCCGTTTCTTGGGGCGGTCCACCACATTTGACCGTCAAATTGATCAACCGCTTTGCGAGCGGGCGTTTTTTTTCGACTACACAGGCATTCAGGATCAGGCATGAACCAAACTCCGGGCGCACCGCGCACGATGTTCGAAAAAATTTGGGACGAACACGTCGTGCATGCCGAAGAGGGCAAACAGACGATTCTTTATATCGATCTGCACCTTGTTCACGAGGTTACCAGTCCGCAGGCGTTTGAGGGCCTGCGTCTGGCCGGGCGGCGCGTGCGGCGGCCCGAACGCACCGTGGCTACGGCCGATCACAACGTGCCCACCACCGATCGCTCGCTGCCGATCGCCGATCCGATCTCCAAGCAGCAAATCGACACGCTGCGAGCCAATTGCCGCGAGTTCGGCATCCGCTTCTACGACCTGAACGATGAGCACCAAGGCATCGTTCACGTTATCGGCCCCGAGCTTGGCTACACGCAGCCGGGCATGACCATCGTTTGCGGCGACAGCCACACCTCGACGCATGGCGCTTTGGGCGCGTTGGCTTTCGGCATCGGCACCAGCGAAGTCGAACACGTGCTGGCCACGCAAACATTGGCCCAATATCGCCCCAAGTCGATGGAAATTCGTGTCGATGGATCGCTTGGCACGGGCGTCACGGCCAAAGACCTTGTGCTATACCTCATCGGTCAGCTCACCACGGCCGGGGGAACGGGCTACTGCATCGAATACACCGGCAGCGCGATTCGCGAGCTGAGCATCGAACAACGCATGACCGTTTGCAACATGACGATCGAGGCCGGCGCGCGTGCCGGCATGATCGCGCCCGATGAGAAAACGTTCGAGTACCTGCGGGGCCGTCCGTTCGCGCCGGCCGACTTCGATGCGGCGGTCGAGCGCTGGAAACAATTGCCCACCGATCCGGGCGCCGTTTATGATCGCGTGGAAGTTTTCCATGCCCGCGACGTGTGCCCCCAAGTCACTTGGGGCACCAACCCGGGCCAGGTGGCCCCCATTTCCGGCCGCGTGCCCGATCCGGCTGAAATCGAGGATACGAACCAACGCAAAGCCGCGGCGCAAGCGCTCGACTATATGGGCCTCGAACCGGGAACCCCCATCACCGACATCCGCATCGATCGCGTCTTCATCGGCTCGTGCACCAATAGCCGCATCGAAGACTTGCGGGCCGCCGCATCCGTCGTGCGCGGTCGGCGCGTGGCCGACAGTGTTTCGGCCATGGTAGTGCCGGGCAGCGGTTTGGTAAAACAACAAGCCGAGGCCGAGGGGCTCGATCGCATCTTCCGCGAAGCGGGCTTCGAATGGCGCGAGGCCGGTTGCAGCATGTGCTTGGGCATGAATCCTGACACACTGGAGCCGGGCGAACGATGCGCTTCGACAAGCAACCGCAACTTCGAGGGCCGTCAAGGCAAGGGAGGCCGAACGCATCTCGTGTCGCCGGCCATGGCCGCGGCCGCCGCAGTGGCCGGCCACTTCGTCGACGTTCGCGAGTGGAACACAGAAGGCTAACGCCGAACTTGCTCCGGCTTGCAACCCGACGGGTTGCCTCGTTGAAGAAGAAACACGTTCTCGCACACGTCGCGGACAGTACCGACTTATCAAAAGATGCACCGCGACGCGTGGCCAACGTGCCGACCGGCCCAACCTGTAGCACCGAAAAACGAAAAAACATAAACGCGAGTTTGCCGCAGCAACACGACCGAACCAGCCGACATAGCCGACGTGCACCTTTTGGCCCGCCGGCCATTCGAACAGTTCAATCTCTAACCGAAAGAGCGCTGTTCCATGCAACCTTTCGTCAAGCATTCGGGCATCGTTGCCCCGATCGATCGTCCCAACATTGATACCGATCAGATCATTCCCAAGCAGTTTCTCAAACGGATCGAGCGGACCGGCTTCGGCCAGTTTCTCTTTTACGACTGGCGCTACCGCAACGATGGCTCGGACAATCCCGACTTCATTCTCAATCAGCCGCCGTACGACAAAGCAACGATTCTGCTGGCCCGGCAGAATTTTGGTTGCGGTTCGAGCCGCGAACATGCCCCGTGGGCGCTGCTCGATTACGGGTTTCGCGTCATCATCGCGCCCTCGCTGGCCGATATTTTTTACAACAACTGCTTTAAGAATGGCATCTTGCCCATCCGCCTCGACGAAGCCCAAGTCGACCAGCTTTTCGAGCGTGCCCTCAAACAACCCGGCTACAAGCTAACCGTGGATCTCGAGTCCACACAAATCAGCGACGATCAAGGGCTTTCGATTCCCTTTGAAGTCGATGCCTTTCGCCGCCAATGCCTGCTCGAAGGACTCGACGACATCAGCCTGACGCTCGAACACGAAGACAAAATCGCGGCCTACGAGCGAGCCCACGGCATCGTTGCCGACTGAGTTGCGATGGCAACCCGAAGCGCGAACAGCCCCACCAAGGCGGCTGCTCGCAGAAGGCCTCAATCTTCCGATCG
>WGDQ01000054.1 GCA_015493185.1 Planctomycetaceae bacterium | reverse complement strand
TGCCCCTCGAAGACTTCTCCTACCGGCATGCTTCCCAACGATTCAACCAGATCCAACACATCGCGTGCCGACACGCCATAGCGGGCAATTTGTTCCTGCTTCACTTTGATCTGCAATACCGGCTGACCGGTAACCTGCTCGACCGCCACGTCGGCGTTGCCCTCGATCGATCGCAAGATTCGCTCAATTTGCTCGGCCTTCTCCAGCAGCACGTCGTAGTCGTCGCCGAATAGCTTGCACGCCACGTCGGCCCGCACTCCGGAAATCATCTCATTCAATCGCATCTCGATCGGCTGCGTGTAGGCGATTCGTTGCCCCGGCATTTCTCGCAGCAGCTTTTCGATTTGTTCGACCAGTTCGGCCTGCGTGTGGGCCTTTTTCCAATGCTCGCGAGGCCGGAGCACAATGTATATGTCGGTCAGTTCCACGCCCATCGGGTCGGTGGCCACCTCGGCCGATCCGATGCGACTCCAAACGTGCACCACTTCGTCGGGAAATGCCTTGAGCACGGCCCGCTCGATCTGCGTGTTGTAGCGTACCGACTCCGACAGGTCGGTGCCGGCCAGCCGCACGACATTCAGGGCGATCGCCCCTTCCGAAAGCTTGGGCACAAACTCCGAGCCAAGGTTGGGGGCAATCAAGCCGAAGGCGACCAGCAGCACGCAAAGGGCCAGACCGATCACGGGCCCTTTGTGATGCATGGTGAATTTCAGAACCGGTGCGTAAAGCTGCTTGATCACGCGAATCGCCAACGGCTCCCGTTCCGTCGGCCGGCTTGGCAATACGAAGCTGGCCAGCACGGGCATGACCGTCAGCGACAGTAGCATCGAGCCAGCCAATGCGAAGATTACGGTGAGCGCCATGGGCCGAAACAACTTGCCTTCGACCCCTTCGAGCGTGAGGATCGGCAGGTACACGATCATGATGATCAGCTCGCCGAACATCGTCGGGCGGCGAACCTCAACCGCGGCATCGCGCACCAGCTCGCGTTTGCTGCGTCCGGCCCGTTGTTCGTGGGCCAGATAGCGAACGCAGTTTTCCACCATCACCACAGAGCTATCGACCACCAGACCGAAGTCGATCGCCCCCAGGCTGAGCAAGCTGGCTGCGATTCCGAACCGCAGCATTCCGGAGAACGCGGCCAGCATCGAAAGCGGAATGGCCAAGGCCACGATCAGCCCGGCGCGCAGATTGCCAAGAAAGACGAACAACACGGCAATCACAAAAAGACCGCCCTCGAAAAGGTTTTTCCGAACGGTGGCAATCACCTGATTGACCAGCTCCGTGCGGTCGTAAACCGTTTCCACCTCGATGTGCGACGGCAGCGTCGCGCGGATGCGGTCCATCTTTTCTTTCATGGCAGCGGTCACCGCATGGCTGTTTTCGCCCATGAGCATGAAGCCCAGCCCTAGCACAACCTCGCCACGCCCGTCAGCGGTCACGGCCCCGCGACGAATCTCATGACCGATCTGCACATCGGCAACATCGCGCACACGTATGGGCACACCGTCTTTGGCGGTGATTACGATCGATTCGATCTGCTCGATGCTCGTCGTGCGACCTTGTCCGTGCACCAATAGCATTTCGGTGTTCTGGCGGATGTTGCCTCCACCCACGTTCTGATTGTTGCGGCGCACTGCCTCGATTACCTGGTCGAACGTCAGGCCATGTTTGATCAGCCGATGCGGATCGAGACGAATCTGATACTGCTTTTCATAGCCTCCCCAACTATTCACTTCCGCGGTGCCGGGCACGGTGCGCATCTGAGGCCGCACCACCCAATCGTGCACAGTGCGCAGCTCGGTCAGTCGCTCGGTCCGTAGGGCTTCGGGCAGTTCGTCAAGATTCGTGCCACGCACGCGCAGAATGTAGTGGAACACTTCTCCCAAGCCGGTCGACACCGGCCCCATGCGCGGCCGTGTGATTCCCTCGGGCAGCTCCACCGTAGCGAGTCGCTCGTTGATCAACTGGCGGGCGAAATAGATATCGGTGCCGTCTTCAAACGTGACAACCACCTGCGACAATCCGAATTTTGAAATCGAACGTAGCTTCTCGAGCCCCGGCAAACCGCTAATCACCTGCTCAATGGGGAAGGTGATCTGTCGTTCGACTTCTTCCGGCGCGAGCGCAGGCGCCGTGGTGTTGATTTGAACCTGCACAGGCGTTGTGTCAGGAAAAGCATCGATATCGAGGAACTGGAGCGATACGGCACCGACTACGGCCAGTAGTCCGGCCGCCAGCAGCACTAGCACACGATTTCGCAACGAGAAGTCGATAATCCAATTCAGCATCGCGGCGCAACATCCTGGCTCACCAGCAAGCAAATCCGTCTTGCAACAGAGAGCCTTGAACTACTGAAAACAGGCCGCACAACGGCATCAGCAGCAAGCTCGCGTTTCGCCCTGCTGCCGGTGTGTCGCACGGACAGGTCCAAGTTTGAAAAAACGTAACCATTGAGCCACGTGAAACGGCGAAAGAAGTCGGTAGGTGGTGAAAGATGCATAAGAACCGACCGGCGGTTTCATCAGGTCCGATCATTGTGCATGTTTTTCAGAGTCGGTCCGCCTTCCCAGTGAAGACACAACGACTTCAAACGGATGAACTCCTGCGAAAAAACTTTTCAGCGTGCTTCATGAGCCGTGAATTGCTTGAAAAAACTCGATGACAGCCCACCGAACGAATCTGTTACCATTTTTGCCAAACGACCCGACCGGGCCGCATCAGTTCTCGCACAGTCACCCGGCGCCAAGGTTGGCGCTAAGCAGTTCTGAACGCAGCACTCCGCTGCCTTTGGTCACAACCACTTCTCCGGGCAAGATGCCGGCAATGATCTCGGTAACGTCGTCGGTCTTTACACCTACGCGCACCGAGCGCGTATGAAACACTTTGTAGGAATCGGGTTTCAGGTAGTTCTTGTCTCGAACAAAGACCACGTGACAGCAGCCTTCCCAGTGCACGCTCTCGTTGGGCACGACGATGGCGTCCGATTCCTCGCGAAGCACGATGTGCCCAGTGCCGTATGTTTCGTCGCGAAGTCGCCCATCCGGGTTGGCCACCTCAGCACGCACCGCGACGGTGCGCGTTTGTTGGTCGACCGACGTGCTGATCCATGTGATTTGCGCTGTCGGTTTCTGGTCCAAGACGTCCGAATGAAAATGGACCATTTGCCCCAGCGTCACGTACTGGGCATCTTCCAATGGTACGTCGAGCATGATCCACATTCGCGATGTGTCGGCGACCACGAAAAGCTCGCTGCTCGTATTGACCACCTCGCCGGCCACCACACCTCGCCGCACCACGACGCCATCGAGCGGCGCGAATACGGCTGTAAGGTTGGCCGTCGCCTGTTCGGAGGGCAACGATGCGACGACCTCTTTTGGCAGGCCCAAAAAGCGCACGTGCTGCACCAGCCTGTCGGCGGGCAAGGCATCAAGCTGTTCGATCGAGAAAACCAGTCCCAGATTGGCCAATGCCTGCTGTGCGCGAAGCACGCGCACCCGGGCCTGATTCATTGCCGTTTCGGCTTCTAGTGCGCGTTTGCCCGGCACGGCCCCCTTGGCCGCCAACCCGCTGATGCGGTCGTAGGTGGCTCGCTGAAGATCCAGTTCGGCCAAGGCCTCAAGCAGTTCCGACTTCGCTCGGCCGACATCGACCGAATCGATCAAGGCCAACACCTCGCCCTGGTGCACTGGATCGCCAACGTTTTTGTCCACGCGCCACACGGTGCCAGCAACACGCGGCGCGAGCCGAGCCAATCGCGTTTGATCGTAAATGATCTGACCGTTGGCCTGGATCACTTCGACAATCGGTGAACGCATGGCAACATCGACGTCGATGCCGGCCCGCCGCGCGGCCTCGTGCGAAGCAAACTGAATACGACGCAGGTGTAATTTGCATCGCGGATTGTTCTTCGTCCGCGGCCGGACTGCCAAAGCACGCTGGGCACGCTCCAGGTCTTCGGGGCGTATGTCGGCGGGCTTGTTCGTTTGCGCCAGCTCGGGATTGCAAAGCACGCACTCATGAACACCGTGCTCTTTGCACCAGCCGTACAGTTTTCCCTTGGGCATCAAGTCGGCATTGCAGGCAATGCATTGGCTTTCAGGAACGCTGTGTTCGCTGCACCAATCGTCGGCTTCAGCGCCAGCCTGACCGGTGATCTCTGAAAATTTCGGCATCGTCCAGTTGGAATGATGACCCCAGGCGGCAATGCCGGCCAACAAAGCAAATACGCCGAGCGTGGGCAGGGTTTCGCGAATGCGCTGCCAACGTGAAGGCCCCCGGGCGTTTGTTTCTTCTGGCGGTAAGTTCGGGGGGCCACCGGCCGACGGTTGGTGCTCGACGCTCGACTGCTCTGTTTCACCTGTGGCGGCAGAATGCGGAGGTTGCGCTTCGGGGCGGTCCGTCGGCGCACCTGTCGAGATGGTGGCCTTCGCATGTCCGGTTCCCGCAGCCCCTCCGGTGCAAAGGGGATCA
>WGDQ01000053.1 GCA_015493185.1 Planctomycetaceae bacterium | reverse complement strand
TGTTTCCCCTGGCCAAGGCGATTGTCCGCGGCGCGCTACTGCGCGACGAGTGCCGCGGCGCCCACTACAAACCCGAGTTTGCCATGCCCCCCCTCACGGCAACCGATCCGGAAGAGCGGCGGCGCGAGGCCGAAGCGTGGTGCGATCGCTTTGAAGAAAACAACCGCAAATGGCTCAAATCGACCATTGCCGTGCACGGCGACGATGGGCATCCGCAGATCTCTTATGAGGAGGTCGACATCTCGCTCATTCCACCGCGGCCGCGTCTTTACGGCCTGGTTGGTGCCGAGGTGATCGAACAGGTGTGGAAGGAACGCATGGCTCGCCGCGGCAACGGCACGGGAGGCGACGGCTCGCCGCGGCAGGCTTCGTCGCAATCGCACACACCAGCGGCAACGGCTGCCAGCCAAGGCGGTTGAGCCAAGGCCGACCTGTTCGGCCTCGCGAGACGGCACGGGCCTGTTGTCAACACAAGCCTGCTGCCAGCACAAGAAAGAACCAAGCGAAACCTGAAAAAACACCAACACGATCAGAATAGACGAGGCAGCCGGCCGCTATGGTTGGCCCTCGATTCAGGAGCAAGGCGCGTTTCCGCCGCTGTGCATGGCGAGAACGACGCGACATGCACTGGGGGAAGCGAAACGTCAAGCGCCCCACCACCGGCGCTGGTCGCCAAACAGAGCCGACAAACAGAATCGCACGCGGTGCCGTGGGCGATGGGGTGCGATGCTTTACGTTCGGCATGGCGAAAGAAGATGTAGACGGTGCGAGAAGTCGTGAAATAAAGAAAGGCGTTCGCCTCGGTCGTCTTGGAAAGAATTCGAAACGAACCAGCAGCAGACGCCTGAAGAAGAATTGCGCGTGAATGTCCGACCGTGCCGTGGCGCACGGCCGACGGATGCATAGCAAAAAGGGTAGCCGAAACGATGATTGCCCCGACCGATGGATCGTCGATCGCCGAAAAGTTTCAGGGCAAAAAGTTCGACGTTCGCGTCTTGCGGCAAGATGGTCCTGGACAGCCAAGCTATTGGCAGCGATACCGGGTGCCGTATGAGCGCGACATGAACGTGATCAGCGTATTGCAGAAGATCGCTGCCCTGTCGCGCACGGCCGACGGCAAGCCGGTGGCCCCTGTGGCATGGGATTGCAATTGCCTGGAAGAAGTGTGCGGCGCGTGCACCATGGTGGTCAACGGCCGTGTGCGGCAGGCCTGCACGGCATTGGTAGATCATCTGTTGACCGACAATCCCGAGTGCATCGAATTGCGGCCGATGTCGAAGTTTCCCGTAATCCGCGACTTGGTGGTCGATCGCGGGCGGCTCTTCCACGCGCTGAAGAAGATCAACGCCTGGATTCCCGTCGACGGCTATTACGATTTGGGCCCCGGTCCGCGGCAGTCGCAAGCCGAACAGGAAGAACGTTATCCGCTGTCGAAGTGCATGAGCTGCGGTTGCTGCCTCGAAGCGTGCCCGCAGTACACGAAAATCGAGCTTCCGCGGCAAGAAGGCGAAAGCGACGAGGCCTTCCGGCAGCGCCAGCAACAGGCATGGGAGCGTTCGTTCGTCGGGGCCCATGCCATCAGCCAGGTGGTGTTGTTCAACATGCATCCGACGGGTCGCATGTCGGCCGCCGAGCGCATCGAGGCGCTCACCGCGCCCGGCGGTGTGCAAGTTTGCGGCAACGCACAGAATTGCGTGGCGGTGTGCCCCAAAGAAATTCCGCTCACCACGTCGATTGCCAAAGCCGGTCGGGCGGCCACGGTTCATAAGATCAAGAAGTTCTTCGAGCGCTGAGCGGCCGGTGCGTGCGGATTGCCCGGTCCGCAGCGGACCGTCGGGGTGGCTTCATGTGCCCTTGTCCGCAAGCAATTCTTTTCGATGCCGTGGGAACGCTGCTGTTTCCCCACCCGCCGGTGGCCGAGGTCTATTTTCGCGCCGGACAGCGCTTTGGGTCGCGCCGCACGCGCGACCAGATCGAGCTGCGCTTTCGGCGGGCATTGAAGCGGCATGCGGCCGGTTCCAACGCCCAGGGGCCGTGGCGGAACAATGCCACCTCAGAGGCCGACGAGCGACGCTGCTGGGCCGCGATCGTGGCCGAAGTGTTCGACGACGTGGCCGACACCGGCCCGCTGTTCGAACAGCTTTGGCAGCATTTCGCCCAGCCCGAGCATTGGCGGTTATTCGACGACGCGGCCGAAGCCTGCGAGCGTCTGGCCAACTCGGGCTTTCGACTCGCAATCGCCTCGAACTTCGACTCGCGTCTGCGCAGGGTTTGTCGGGGCTTCGAGCTGTTGGCCGATTGGCCCCTGTTCATTTCATCGGAAATCGGTGTTCGTAAACCATCGCCCGAGTTTTTCCGGTGCGTGGCGGCCGCGCTGGGATTGCCGGGCAATCGGCTGCTATTGGTGGGCGACGATGTGGAGAACGACTATCGGGCTGCCCGACGAGCCGGCTGGCAAGCCCTCTTGATCGATCGCACATCGACAACCGGCGCGGAGCAAGACGACCGCTTGCACGACTTGCGCGATTTGCCACAGTGGGTCGACTCGCGCTGCTGACGTGCAGCTTCTGGTGCATGCGGTGGATTCGTTCCGCCCCACGTCGTGACGCTTTCATGCCGAGTCTTTTGCGGCACCACGCGGTTGCATGCTGTCGGTCGGTTGGTGTCGGCGAGCACACGACAAATGGCAGACAGCACCGTGTGCGAGTTTGTCGCGCAAGTACTCCGAACCGGCGGCCGAACGGAGAATCGGGCCGATACGACGGATAACCGGACCGAAAACAGCGGGAACGCCGACCACCGCGGCGTGGCGATGCGGCAGGCTGTGCGGCACGCAACGCGCGGACCACAACGCGGGCCGGAAGTCGGCAAACAAGGTAAAGAGCGGCAAACAAGACAAACAGCGCCCCGCGGGTCAAACAGAGGAAAGGCGCAAAGCGGCTTTCGTCTTTTTCAGAAAAACCGATTCTGTTACTCTTGGCCGCCCTTGGAAGCCGTGGAAGGCGATTCCCGGCGCGCGATGAGCGCACGGCGGCGCAGGTTGCGAGACGAGAAAAACGCGGGGCGGAAACCAGCCTGCTACGGCAAAACAAACTTCGCGATCAAGACCTTGCGACAGGACTTTAAGACCTGCATGACAGGCTTTGCGGCGAAACGTCGCGTGACTTGCCGCCGCTTTTGCAACGTCGGGCGGAGCCTTCTCTGATTGGACCGCGAGTGTCGGCAACCGGTGGCGAGCAGCGCAGGCGGCTGCTGATCGTATCAGGCA
>WGDQ01000052.1 GCA_015493185.1 Planctomycetaceae bacterium | reverse complement strand
CCGCCACGAACGAGTCCGGAACGCTGCCGCTGGTATTCACACCGGCCGACTACCGCGAGGCGGTCCAACTGGCGGCCGAACGTCCGACCTTGCCAGCAGAGCCGGAAAAGAGGCCCGTTCGCTTCGGCGAACTGCTGCTGACGCTTGGGGCCGCGTTGCTCGGCGGGTTCATCCTGAACTTCATGCCCTGCGTGCTGCCGGTAATCGGCCTCAAGGTGCTGGCGTTCGTCGAACAAAGTGGCGACGATCGACGCCGAGTGCTGATGCTGAATCTGTGGTACGTGGCCGGGCTGCTGTCGGTCTTTCTCGTATTGGCCACGCTGGCCGTTCAGCTTCAGATGAAATGGGGCGAACAGTTCACTTCGCAAACGTTCAATATCGTGCTCATCTGCCTGGTGTTTGCCATGGCACTGAGCTTTCTCGGCGTATGGGAAATCCCCATTCCTGGCTTCGTGGGCAGTGGCAAAGCCAACGAACTGGCATCCAAAGAGGGGGCCATCGGCGCGTTCGCCAAGGGGGTGCTCACCACGGTGCTGGCCACGCCCTGCAGCGGACCCTTTCTGGGGCCTGTGTTCGGTTTCACGTTAACACTTGATCCATGGCTCGTTTATGCCGTGTTCGGCTGCGTTGGCCTGGGCATGGCGTCGCCCTATTTGTTGATCGGTGTGTTTCCGTCGCTGATTCGCTTTTTGCCGCGACCCGGCGCGTGGATGGACACCTTCAAACAGCTCATGGGGTTCGTGCTACTGGCCACGGTGGCCTTTCTGTTCACGTTCATTCCGCCCGAGTATTTCGTCCGTACGTTCACCGTGCTCGTGGCCATTTGGGCCGGCTGCTGGTGGATCGGACGACGTCCGATCACGCAAACCCGCACGCGCCGGCTGCTGGGTTGGCTCGAAGCCGTAGCCATACCAACCGTCGTGGCGGTGCTGGCCTTTGGCAATGTGCTGCCCGACCACGAGTTGCCTTGGCGGCCATATTCGCCCACCGAGTTGGAGCGTCTGATCGCCGAAGGGCACACGGTAATGCTCGACTTCACGGCCAACTGGTGCCTTACTTGCCAGACAAACGAACAGATCGCACTCAACACGCCCGAGGTGAAAAAGCTGGTCGAGCAATACGACATCGTGCCGATGGTAGCCGACTGGACCGATGGATCGCCCGAGATCAAGAAAAAACTGACCGAACTCGGCAGCAATTCCATTCCTCTGTTCGTTGTCTTTCCCGCGGGCCAGCCCGACCGGCCCATCGTGCTGCGCGACCTGATAACCGAAGATCAGGTGCTCGAAGCATTGCGCAAAGCCGGACCATCGCGAACCGCCAAACGCCAGCGCCAGGAACAAACCGCCATGCGCTGAAGCGGCGCTGAGCGATTTGATGGGCCACCCGCTGAGATTCGCCAGAGCAACCCACGACGCTCGACAAACGCTGATCGGGGAACGCTTAGACGATATGAGCGCAGCTCGCCGCGCCGCCCCGCGCAACCGGCGAAATCATTGGCCGCATTGCGGGGCACCTTCCACGTGATGCGGCCAGAACTACCCAGACATACTCTGTCTGCCGATCTCCATTTGCCGAGGCGCGTCGGCGGAATGTGAATGTGCGAATGTGTGAATGCCCTAGTTGATGAACGCACCTATCGCCGAAGGGCGCCAATCACGACCAGAGGGGGCTCGCTTGCCAACATTCTGCCGCAGCCCGTTGCCCGCCGGTCAGGCGAGCACGAAGCCGGCTCGCTGCCGATCAGTCGACGAACACGACCGACTTCGGACCTTCAACGATCTCGCCGAGTTGCCAGCTTTCGCACCCGACACTGGCCAATTGATGTTGGATGCTATCTGCGAAATAGGGCCGCACGACGAGAATCATGCCGACCCCTAGATTGAAAACGCGCTGCATCTCGGCATCGCTCACCTGGCCTAGCTGCTGTAGCCATTCGAACACCGGCGGCACCTTCCACGACGATCGGCGAATGCGGGCCTGGCAACCGTCAGGCAAAATACGCTGCAAGTTTTCGGCAATGCCGCCGCCGGTGATGTGGGCAATGCCGTGAATCACGGCTTTGACCTTGTAGTGGGTGAGCAACCGGCGAATCGGTCGAGCGTAGAGCCGCGTCGGCTCGAGCAACACCTCTCCAACGGTGGCGCCGAGCGCGTCGACATAGTCGTCGACCGACAGTCCGGCGTGTTCGAAAACGATCTTGCGCACCAGGCTGTAGCCGTTGGAGTGCAAACCGCTGGAAGCGATGCCGATGAGCCGATCGCCCGGCGTTGTGGCACGTCCGTCGATCACGCGCCGCCGCTCGACGACCCCCACGCAGAAGCCGGCCAAATCGTACTCACCCGGCGCGTAAAGGTCGGGCATGATGGCCGTTTCTCCTCCCAACAGCACGCAGTCGCTCTCTGTGCAGCCCGCGCTGATGCCCGAGACGATCTGCTCGAGCCGCTCAGGATCGTCGTGCGACATGGCAACGTAGTCGAGAAACAACAGCGGCTCGGCGCCACAGCACACGGCATCGTTCACGCTCATGGCCACTAGATCGATGCCGATCGTATCGTGGCGACCTACAAGCGAGGCGACCTTGAGCTTCGTGCCCACACCGTCGCAACTGGCCACCAACACCGGCTGTTCGTAACGGCGAGCAAACAGTGGGCTCTCGAAGTCGAGCTGCAACAGACCGGCGAAGCCCGCTTCCAGCGGAATGACGCGCGGCGTGTGCGTGCGGCGAAGCAGACGCCCCAGCCGGGCCATCGACTCCTGGTAGACGTCCAGATCGACGCCGGCGTCTTTGTACGTGATATTCCCCATGCGGTGGCCTGCCAGCTCAGAAGCAATTGCCCCGGGATTTTAGGGGCGGTTGCCAAGGCTTGTCAATGAACGACCGAACCGCGCACACCACGCCAATGGCGCGGACCCTACTACGGACCGGCGGGCTGCACCGAGCACGCGATTCATTCCTCACGCATGATAGCCGCAGCGTCGGCATCGCCAGCGGCTCACACCCCAGACAAATCGATTGTCGAAGTGCTTCGGGCAACTCGTCTCACGCGTGGCAGTGCGGACCGCTGAAATTTTCGCGCCAGAAGCCGTACGGACAGCCCTGAAATTTGCCCCCTACACGACGCTGGCCGCTGCACCCCGGAACGACGACACCCGAGAACCGGAAGCTACACCCCAGAAGCAGACAGCGGGCGTATCTACAAAGCCTTCAGGTGTGTGCCCTCGTATTCAGGCAAACCAATTACGCGCCCCAGGCAGGCGGCACGAAATCGAATTTTCGATCACCGCAGCGCCCACGCCCAGCCAGTCGACGTGCGGCGCAGGGAAGTAGCCTGCAACAAAACCCGCTGCGTTGCCACACAAGCCGACACGTTGTCCGCGGCTTCGTACCCAGGGGCTTGGCGCACTCTGCGTGCCCGGGCGTCCTCGCTGCCATGCGACTCGCCACGAAAAATCTCCGGGCTGCCGTAACAGCGGCGATCGCCTGACGCTTCGAAAACAGACACAACAGCGGAAAAGATTGTGAGGATCAAGACCGACCAGCAGAGCCGGCAATTTCGCTCATCTCGCCTTGGAT
>WGDQ01000051.1 GCA_015493185.1 Planctomycetaceae bacterium | reverse complement strand
GGGCCGCAACGCATCGCAGGCAGTTTGCCACGTGCAGGAGGCGAGTCGTTGACCTCGCGGCCGACGCGCAGCGGGGGCAAGTGCGGTGCAAATAGCCGGCGTGCAACGGCGCTGCACCGCGACTTGAGGAATCGTGAAGGGCAGGCCAGGGCGACGACGATTGTCCGACGATGTCGCTACGCGGCCGATTCGCCGGATGGCTGCGGCCGCCTGCTATCGCCGGCGCCGTGACCTGAAGGCTGGCACGCCGCACTGGCGAATGATTGCGCTCCAACGTAAAAGAGCCGACACCGATGAGCATCCTTCTTTTCGAAGACCAATACGCCTCGCTTCTCTATCCGGTAACGACCGGCAGGCCGGTGTTCTCAATCACTTGCGGCAGCTACCGGCTGATCGACCTGGTGATCTCGACGGGCGAGCCGCTGCGGTGGATCGTTCGCCCGCACCTGCGCGACGTGGTACGAGAAGATTTTGCCCAACACCATGCGCCGCACTCGCAGGCTCGCGAACCGATTTTGCTGCTCAACGCGGCGGTTGTTCCCTCGATTGCGGCCAAAGAAACGATCGTTCGGCTGCTGCGCGACGGCCGGCCGGGCATCGTATCGTGTGGCAAGCGTTTTGCCGCGGCCGTGTTGCCCAAGGGGCACGCGCTTCCCTCAGAGCAGAGCAGCGCGGACGAGTTGGCGGCCTTCACCGACGGCCTGAACCTCGATCCTCTCGACGCCGAACTGCCGCTGTTGGAGTATCCGCACGACATCGTACGGCACCATCTGGCCATCTTTCGCGAGAACCTCGACACCCGCTTGAAAGACGACCGCTATCGGCAAACGGCCGACGGGGTGTTCGTTGCGCCCGATGCCCGCATCGGCCAGCACGTGGTGCTCGATACGAGCGACGGCCCGATTGTAATCGACCAGCAGGCCCGCATCGGCCCATATGTTTACATCAGCGGGCCGGCCTACATCGGTCCGCGGGCCCGCGTGCTCGAACACGCGGCCATCAAGGAATGCTCGGCCCTGGGGCACACCACCAAGATCGGCGGCGAAATCGAAGCCACGATCATCGAACCCTACACCAACAAGCAGCACCACGGCTTTCTCGGCCATAGCTACCTGGGAAGCTGGATCAACCTGGGGGCCGGCACCTGCAACAGCGATTTGAAAAACACCTACGGGCCGGTCAACATGATTTACGATGGCTCGAAGGTGAAAACCGAAATGCAATTCGTCGGCTGCTTCATTGGCGATTATGCCAAAACCGCGATCAACACGGGCATTTTCACCGGCAAAACCATCGGCGTGTGCAGCATGGTTTATGGCTTTGTGACGACCAACGTACCCAGCTTCGTAAACTATGCCCGCAGCTTCGGCCAGGTAACCGAAACGCCCGTGGGCGTGATGATCTCCACGCAGGCCCGCATGTTCGCACGCCGCGATGTGCAGCAGCGCGATTGCGACAAGCAGTTACTATTCGATATGTACGAGCTGACACGCCATGAGCGGCAGTGGCCTGGCGAACCGCTCTCGTTATAAATAGAGGCACTACCTTCGGGGGCCGGCGAGCAATCCTCGCGTGCGGTGGGGGAAACACACCGCTTGTTCCGAAATGGCGACAATTTTGGCCAAACGAAGCAACCGAAAAGGGTGGCCAGGCGGCGAAAGATGCACAAGAATCATCTCCCGTTTTCAATAGGTTCGATCGCTGCGTCTGTTTTTCAGGCGTGCCGCTTTACGGCCGCGGGCACGACAACGTCAGACGGCTGAACCGTTACCCATAATGCTTTTTCTCAGGAGCCGTGGCCCGGCAAGCCGCGAACACGATGAAAGTTTCTGAAGCTTATGGTCCCGGCAAGTTCGGGCTTTCGTTCGAGTTGTTTCCACCCAAAAGCCCCGCCGGCGAAGCGGCGCTGTTCGAGCACCTGACCACGCTAATGGAGTTCGAGCCGGCCTACGTGACATGCACCTACGGAGCAGGCGGTTCGACACGCGACAAAACGCTCGACATTGTCGAGCAAGTCGCACGGCGCTGGCCGGTCGGTGTGGCCGCCCATCTCACGTGCGTTGGTTCGACGACCGACGAGCTGCGCGATTATTTGCGCGATGCCCATCGCCGAGGCGTGCAGAACATCGTGGCCTTGCGAGGCGATCCGCCCCGTGGCGATCAGACGTTTCAGCCCGTGCCGGGGGGGCTGAGCCATGCCAACGAGTTGGTATCGCTCATCCGCGCCGAATTTCCTGAGTTCGGCGTGGCCGTGGCCGGTTATCCCGAAAAGCATGTTGAAGCGCCCAGCTTCGAGGTTGATTTGCAGAACCTGAAGCGCAAGGTCGATGCGGGCGCCGATATCGTGATCACGCAGTTGTTTTATGACAACGCCGATTTCTTCCGCTTCCGCGATCGTTGCCAGCAGCTTGGCATCGCGGTGCCCTTGGTGCCCGGCGTGCTGCCGGTTACCAACTTGGCGCAGATTCGTCGTATCGCTTCGCTCTGCGGCGCGCGATTGCCCGAGAAGCTGATCGCGCAATTGGAAGCCGCCGACGGCGACGCCGAGGCGCAATTTCAAGCGGGCGTGGAACACGCCACGCGACAGGTGCAGGAACTCATCGACGCCGACGTGCCGGGCATTCACTTCTACGTGTTGAACAAATCGCAAGCTACTTCGGCGGTGTTGCGGGCCGTATCGCGTCCGGCGTAAGCCAGGGCAACCGATCCAGGTCGACGTTGCCGCCTGAGAGAATCACGCCCACGCGCCGCCCGTGCCATGCCTTGGGCTGCTTCAGCACGGCGGCCACGGCCACAGCGGCCGAGGGTTCGATCACCAGCTTCATTCGCGACCAGACGCATCGCATGGCGCGAACGATCTGTTCTTCGTCGACCGTGACGATTCGCTCGACGTGATGGCGAATGATCGAAAACGGCAGGCGACCCAGCGCGGTGCGCAATCCATCGGCAATCGTCTCGGTGCGAGTGGGCCGTATCAGCCGGCCCGCGCACAGCGAACGGCAGGCATCGTCGGCCGCTGCCGGTTCGGCGCCCACCACCGTGCACGCGCCTTGTGCGCGATGGGCCACCGCCAGGGCCGTGCCGCTGAGCAGGCCCCCGCCGCCGACCGGCGCAACCACATAGTCGAGCGGTCCGGCGGCTTCCAGCAGCTCCAGGGCCGCGGTGGCTTGTCCGGCCACAATCTGCCGATCGTCGTAAGGATGCACCAGCCGGCCGCCCCGCTCAGCAACCATCTGCCGGGCCGTTTGCTCGCGGGTGGTCAGCGTCGGTTCGCACAGCACGACCTCGGCCCCGTAGCCCTCGACTGCGGCACGTTTCACCCGCGATGCGTCCCGCGGCATCACCACGGTTGCCGCCACGCCCGCCTGCCGGGCCGCCCATGCCAGGGCCTGTCCATGATTGCCCGAAGAGTGTGTGACCACGCCGCGGGTGGCCTCCTCCGGCGAGAGCGACAGAACCGCATGCAGCGCGCCGCGTGCCTTGAACGAGCCGGTTTTTTGCAGGTTCTCGCATTTGAAGAACAGGCTTGCCCCGCTCATCCGATCGAGCGATGCACACCGCACGACGGGCGTGCGATGCACGTGCGGGGCGATCCGCTCAGCCGCCCGCTCGATCTCGGCCCAACCAATCACCGGTTCGTCGCGCGAAGAGTCGTTCATTGGTTTCAGCACGATTTTTCCAAAGCGGCCGGCAGTCGGTTTGTCCGAACGATGGCGAGCCGCTGCACGGTGACCCAACCCGCAGACCTTGTGTGGCAACACGCTGTCACGTTCGTTCAGCCGATGAACTAAAGCGCACTCGGGAGGGTGCCGCAGTCCCGGTTTTCACACCATTCGAGTGCCGCTGCCGCACAATGGCAAGACCGGTCGCAGCGAGCAAGGTTAAAAAGAGACAGAGATATTCCAACGACGCTTGAATTGCGCAATGAGGTCGGTGCGTTTGCACAGAGACGTCGCCGAGCAAGACGGGACAACAACTCAACGCCCGGCGAAGCGTCGTGAATCGCGCAAAGCATACAGACCGAACAAGGAAGACGCGGGCGAAGATGGAAACGGCATAAAGAGAATCGGAGACGACACAAGAGATGGGAGACAACGCAAACAGATGGGCTCAGCGCAAAGAGATGGGGTCGGCGCGAAAACATCGTGTTCGCACGCCGACCCCCGGGGCATTGTTTCCCGTGTTGGTCGAACTCAGCGCCCGTGCGGCGGGCCTTTATGGAGCCGTTTGCTTCTTCGTTCCGCCCATGCGTTGTGCCAAGGGCGTTAGCACTTTGACGGCCGCTTCCGGAAAGGCCTGCGGTTCCACGCTCCAAAAGCTCACAAGCACCCGCCGTCCGTCGAGCATCGTGGGCACGTGCAGCGACGAACCGAAAGCGCGGCCCATCGTCATCAGATCGGCCGTTTGCGCCGTGTTGAACGTGGAGTTCACCACCGGCTCGTCGCTACTCAAATAGCCGGCCATCGCCGAGCGGGCCGCATCGTAGGTGCGATCGACCCGGCCCACCTGATGGTCGAACACGGGCGATTGGCTCACCCGCACGAAATGCAGGCGACCATCATCAACCGTGCTGATGCAAACCCGATCGATCTGCGGCACGGTGTTTCGCAGTCGCCGCAGAAAGGTATCGGCGTCTTTCTGCGAACGGTTGAACCGCGCGGCGGCCCGTTCCAACAAGCGGCCCACGCGCGGCGGTTTTTCGGCAGCTTCGCGCCGGAATCGTGCGGTCCGCGTCTTCTCCGGATCAATGCGGCTGGGATCCACGTCGGTGGTTTCCGAGAACCAGCCGATCATCATTTCTTCCCACGTCTGGTCGCCCCAATACACGTCGGAATTGGGATCCGGGTTGGCAAGATTATCTTCCGAGTTGTCGAAATGCGCCAGGCAGTACAACTTGGTGCCGGCCGGCACGTATTTCGGCTCGGCCAGCATGTAAACGGTTTGCCAGTTGAAGTCGTAATAGGGCACGTTGAGAATCGTTTCCTTCGTGCCGTCGGGATAGTGCAATTCGTAGCGGAACGACTTACCCCGCAGGTGCATGTGCGGCGTAAGGTTCAACAGCATCGAATCGTGTCGAAACGTGTGCGTGGCCTCGACCGGATGGTTGCGTGCGCCGGCCGGAATGCGGAAGGCGAAATTGATCGCCATGTTCATCCGCACGTTGTGCTTCACCTTCGACGCATCCACAAAGTTGAAGCCCACGCAACTGCGATCTTGCACCTCGGTGCCGTTGGGCGTGTAGTGCATTTGGAACAACAAACGCGTACCCGCCCGCACAAAGGTGGCCATGCCCTCGGGCGACACCAGCGGCGGCGTGCCCGGCGCGGTGCCGGCAATCAGTTCGATGCCGCCCGTGCCCGGGTTGAAGTCGCGATCGGGATCGTCCGGGCCGTTGAAATCAGGCAGCTCGGTGCCCGGCGGCACGGCAAACACGAAGATGTGGTGGACCACCGAGCGATTGCCGGGCAAACATTCCGATGCCTGAATCCATCGGTCTTCTTTCCAGCCCGGGTCGACCAGAAAGTATTGATACTCCACCACGCCTTCGGCCGGCACGGTGAACGGCTCGTCGCGCATGTAATACACTTCGTCTGGGCCGGGAATTTGCCAGCCCTCAGGGTATTCGATCGGTTCGGGCAAGTCGGCCGGGTCGCCTTCCGGCGCGCCGGCGGCCACCCAGGCGTAAATGGTTTCTTTCTCCTCGGGCGTCATGCTGCGGTCGTTCAGAAAGCGACCGTACCGTGGATCGGCGTGCCACGGTGGCATGCGTTGCAGTCGGATCACCTCTTCGATCATGTCGGCCCATCCGGCCACTTCTTCATACTCTTGCAGGGCGAATGGCGCGATCTGACCCGGTCGGTGGCATTCCACGCAATGCTTTTGCAGGATGCGCGCCACCTGGTTCGAGTAGGTGATCTCGCTGTTGGGGTCGGGCTCGCGCACCCGACCGATCAAGCAGCCCACGGCCGTGGTGATGGGCACGCTCACTGGTTTGCCCGCCAACACTTCTTGAATCGCTTCGGCCAGGTCGCGCCGCTTCACCTCGGGCCGCGCGTAGCCGGTGCTGGCGCCCAGCCCGTATTGATCGTCGACCCGACCGAAATAGCGCACCACGCGTTGCTCATCAAGCACGAACACCTGCGGGTTCCGCAGCGCGCCGAAGCGGTCGGCCACCACGTTGCCCGTATCTTTCAACAGCGGAAACGTCACGCCATGCACTCGGGCGAAATGGGCCATCTCGGTGATCGAATCTTGTCGGTTCGAGTCGATGCCAAGAAAGGCGACATCGTGTTCCGAAAACTCGCGGTGCAGCTCCTCGAGCCGGGGTGCGTAAAGCCGTGCCAGGGGACACTCGGTGCCCAGAAAGGCGACCACCACCACTTTGCTCGAAGCGTAATCGTCCAACGAGTGCAGCTTGCCGCGAAAGTCGTGAAGCGCGAAGTTCTCGATCTTTTCGCCAAGCGGATAGGTGTTCTTCTTTTCCGCAGCAGTTGCCAACGCGGCGAAAAGATCGAGAACTTCGCGCTTCACGACTTTCGCGGCAAGCTGCACTCGTTGGACGATTACGCTTC
>WGDQ01000050.1 GCA_015493185.1 Planctomycetaceae bacterium | reverse complement strand
AAACCAACGCTGAAAAAAAATGGTTTTCGCGGTCAAGGGGAGAGACAAAGCAGCCCAGCTCAACAAGAACACGCACCAAGGTTCCCGGCCAACTGTGAACATCACGCTTCGCACGACGCAAAGCCGATCGGCCTTCGACCGCTCGCGACCAGAATGCATTTTTTCCACGGGGCCGTCATCTCCCAGGTAAACCTTCACCGGGCAACCATCTTCCTGCATCACGCAATGCTCTTGCATGCGAATCGTCTTCGCACCGCATTTTCCCGGCGTCGCGCGTCATCGCGGCATGCTATCCCACTTCGTGTTCGTGGCTATATTCCAGTCCGCTTACATAACCGCCTCGCTCACCCTTATCTGGCCACGTTCTACCGCGCTACAAAAAGAGCCACAACCAACCAACAAGGTTCGCACACCGCGATCGCCCAACGCCGACCAGCCACTTATTGCTTATCGGCGCCCCATCCCCGCAACCACGGTTACTGATTCCCAGCCCAGCGCCACCGGCGCCACTTGCCCCCAACCGCCGTGGCCGACGAGCACATTATCCGCCCACGATCAGCACCACCCGCCCAACGGCCGCCATGCCTGTCCATCGGCATTCTACGCACCTACCACCGGGCCGATAACGCCGCGGTCCCTAGCGATACCGATTTTGAGGCTCCGGCCCTTGTCAGTCGCCCGTTGTCGGGCAATGATTCGGGTTCCCCGGCGATCTTTTATGAAGATTCGTTGAAAAAACAGTTTTCGTCGGCCGGACAGAGACAACGCCGCTCAGTTCTAGCAGAAGCGGTCGCAGGCGTGGCCGACAACACAGCGCAATCCCGAGCAACAGCCCAAGCCTTGGGCGACGCGGAACCCAGAACCAACGAACTTGAAACCCTCGCAACCGGAACTTCAACGAATACTCGAGCCGCTGGTGAGAAAACGCTACGGCAGCGGGCCGCAGTGGCTCGCACGCGGGCACCGAACTGCGGCGCTGCCGGACTGGTTCATTCGCTTGACGCCTTCGGCAAGCACCACGCCCGGCGACACGGCCGGTTTCCTGTTGCTTGATCAATTTCAATAGTTTCAATTTCCCGCGGCTTTTCGCATTCCTGCATTTTCCGCCCTGCGTTTTTCGCCGCTTTCCGCACCCACGCTCTTCACCCATACTCAGGGTTTCCATCGCAACACACCAAGAGTTCACCCCATGGCTGCTGAGACGTTGAAAATCGCCCGCTTCGACAGTCGTCGCGACCGCTTGCCCGAAGCGCTCGAACCGTTGCTTTCTCGTTTGAGCCCCACGGGCGAGAGCGACATCGTTAGTCAGGCATCACGACAGCGCACCATCGAGGTGTTTGGCAAACCGCTCTCACCATCGGAGGTCGTGGCCACGATTCTCGACGATGTGCGGCAGCGCGGTACCGAAGCCGTTTTGCACTACACGGCCCGCCTCGACGGCGTAGAACTTTCGCCGGAAACGCTTCGCGTCTCGCCGGAAGAGCTGGCCGACGCCCATCGCCAGGCCGATGCCGATTTCCTGCAAACCGTCCGTCGAATCCGGCAACGAATCGACGTCTTCCAGTCGGCCATTCTCCAGAAAGACACAGTCGTCGAACCGCTGCCCGGCGTGCGTCTCGTGCAGCGTTATCGGCCGCTCACGCGGGTCGGCATCTGCGTGCCGGGGGGGGCGGCGGCCTATCCGTCCACGCTGCTCATGACGGCCGTGCCTGCCCAAGCTGCCGGAGTCGATCAGCTTGTCGTCGTCGCGCCGCCCACGCCGTTTGGGGCCTACAATCGCGAGTTGCTGGCAACGTGTCACGAGTTGGGCATTGGCGAAGTGTATCGCATGGGCGGTGCGCAGGCCGTGGCGGCCATGGCTTATGGGCTCGAACAACTGCCGCCGGTGGTCAAAATCGTCGGCCCAGGCAATCTGTTTGTTGCCCTGGCCAAGCGCCGTGTGTTTGGCGTGGTCGATATCGACTCGATCGCCGGTCCCAGCGAAGTGGTCGTTATCGCCGACGAGAACAGCTCGCCGGTGCAAACGGCCGCCGATCTCATCGCCCAGGCCGAACATTCTCCCGGTTCGAGCATCCTGATTACATGGTCCGAGCGTTTGCTGGCAGAAACCGAGCGCCAGCTTGTCGAGCAACTGAACCGGCTCCCGCGCGGCGATCTGGCCCGGCAAAGTTTAGAACAATACGGAGCACTGGTGCTGGTGCGCGACGCCGATGAAGCGGCCCGTCTGGCCGACCACATCGCGCCAGAGCACCTGCACATCACGGCCGCCGGTGCCGATGCGTTGCTCGACCGCATCCGGCATGCCGGAGCGGCGTTTCTCGGCCCCGACACGCCCGTTGCCTTGGGCGACTACGTGGCCGGTCCGTCGCATGTGTTGCCCACCGGCGGCACGGCCCGCTACGCCAGTCCGCTGTGCGCCAACGACTTCATTCGCAGCACAAGCGTCATTGCCTACAATCACCAAGCGCTCGAACACGACGCCAACGATGTTTGCCGCATGGCCGACGTCGAAGGTCTCACGGCGCATCGCGCCAGCATCGACGTGCGTTTGAATTCGTAGTCCGCAGTCGTAATCCGCAACTCCTGATCGTTTGCCGCCAGCCCGACGTCCGACGCCTGGCCTTCACGAGCCACGCGTGCCGCCATCACGTTTCCAAACATCCGCTGCGTGCCATGCCGTCATTCTTCCGTCCTGCGATCGAAGCCTTGGAAGCCTACACGCCGGGCGAGCAGCCCCAGGCCGGCAAGTTCATCAAGCTCAACACGAACGAAAACCCTTATCCTTGCTCACCCGATGTGGTGCGCGCCATCGAAACCGCCTTGCGTGCCGGCTTGCAGCGCTACCCCGACCCATTGGCCAACGCTTTTCGGGTTCGCGCCGCACAACTTCTAGGAGTCGAACCCGATTGGATTCTTTGCGGCAATGGCAGCGACGACATCCTCACGATCGTCACGCGTGCCTTCGTCGGCGAAGGCCAGTGTCTTCGATTACCGTATCCGAGCTACGTGCTCTACAAAACATTGGCCGGCATCCAGGGCGCCCGAGCTGAAGAAGTCCGCTTTCGCGACGATTGGTCGTTGCCGCCCGACTTTGCCAAAGCGCGCGACGACTTGCGGCTCGTCATGCTGCCCAACCCCAACAGCCCCTCGGGCACCTGCATTCCGCCCGAAGCCGTGTTGCAACTGGCCGAACAATTGCCTTGTCCGCTGCTGGTAGACGAAGCCTACGTCGAT
>WGDQ01000049.1 GCA_015493185.1 Planctomycetaceae bacterium | reverse complement strand
GTGTCGTCCCCTCACCAGAGTAGAACGCGAGGTCGAAGCCCGGCAACCTGACGGCGCCGCGTCGCGCGCGGCTGGCTAGAGATCGCAGAAAAATCCGTATCGTTTCTTTTCGGTTTCCCTTTTCGTCTCCTTTTTTTCGCATTTTTTCGCATTGCTCGTAATGTGGCCCGGCAGCATGGCCACGCCCGCTCGTCTCCGACGCTCATCTTGGTGCCAATGGCTAGCTCGCTCAAGGAACAGATCGCATCGGCGGCCTTCGCCTTTCGTGGCTACAACGTCACGAATCAAGGACGCAGCGCCGAGTTGCTCGCTCACCCGATTTACGGACCCATCGTCGAGACGCAGCTTCGCGAGGCATCCGAAATCTGTTCCGACGCCACGTGTCACCGCGTCGACCTGGTCGAACGCGTGCGTCGTTGCGAGCCCAGCGCGATCAACACTTTTGCCGAAGACGTCTCCACGATCATCGCCATCGAACTAGCCCAACTGCGAATTCTCGAAGAGGTGTTCGATATCCATTGGTGCGAGGGCCGGCTGGCCTTCGGCTACAGCTTGGGCGAAGTGGCGGCCCTGATCGGAGCCGGCGTTTACGAAATGCACGATATTCTTCGGCCGCCGCTCTCGATGGCCCGCGAGTGCGCCGAACTAGGCCGCAATGTATTCATGGGGGTGTTGTTCTCGCGTGGCAGAGAGCTGGACATCAAACTCGTCAAACGGCTTTGTCTGGAAATCAATCACGAGGGACACGGCGTCATTGGCATCTCGTCGCTGTTGTCGCCCAATGCGGTTTTGCTGTTGGGGCAACATGAAACCGTCGATCGATTCAAGAGCCGCATGCGCGACTATTTCCCCAAAAAGGTGCACTTGCGCAAGAATCCGAACAATTGGCCACCGCTGCACACGCCCATCCTGTGGGAAAAGAACATCTCGGATCGGGCCGCCTACATGATGCACACCATGCCCGGCGGCTTCGTAAAGCCGGCCATTCCCATCGTGTCGCTCGTCACCGGCAAAGCCGACTACGACGACACCAACAGTCGCGAAATCCTCGTCGATTGGATCGACCATCCGCAACGGCTGTGGGATGCCGTTTGCGAAACGCTTGCCGTAGGCGTGGAAACCGTGGTTCACGTCGGCCCCGAACCCAATCTGATTCCCGCCACGTTCAAACGCATCAGCGACGACGTCAGCTCGCAACTGCGAGGTCGGTCGCTGAATAGTCTCGGACTTCGGGCCATGTCGGGCATCGCTCGTCGCCCCTGGCTCACCAAGCTGCTGAGCACGCGTGCTACGTTATTGCGAGCACCTTTCGTCGAGCATGTGGTGCTGGAAGACTGGCTGCTCGAACAACAGATCGACTGACCCACTCACAACGTTCGCGTGCAGCGCGATGGTGGGGTGAGAAGTGGCTGGTTCACACAAGTCCGGCGTGGGGCGCTGTGCCTTGCAAGCAGCCGTTCATTGCTTCCGATCCGCGTCGTCAGTGCCCAATGCCCGTCGGTGAGGGGCCGTGGCACGAGCGACCTGTTCGGTCGATTCGTACGGCACATAGACGGCCCGCATTACGATGCGGTACAGGTGGTTGGTTTCGACCGGCCGGAACAAATACTGGAAGTCCCATGCCGGATTTCCCTCGCCCCCGCCCGAGGGCGATTGCGTGAACCGCACCTGATCGCTGGGCCGGAATACGAATGCCAATGCCATGCCGTGGCTGATGCCAAAGTACCACGGCGCCGTGTACACGTATCGCGACCGATCGCCGATTAGCAAACGCGCGCTGACATTGTCATCGTGCAAGAAGCGACGTCGGTCGTTTTCGGCCACGTGCGTGGCTTCAAAACCGTGCCTCGGGCTGGTTGCCTCGATCCACGCAGTGCCGCTTTCACCACGCCGGTGCCCAAGGAAGTGGATGGCTTTCGACTCGGGCTGCCGGATATAGCTGGCGAAAAACAGGCCCATGTAGCCTCGCTTGAACACCGGCCTTCGCGGCACACATTCGACCACCATCTCAATGGCCCCATCTGGCAGCAGTGTGTATCGCAGGCAGCTTTCAACATGCCAGTTGGGCGTAGGAGGTTGATACAGCTCAACGGTCGTCGCATCGATCTGACGCAGCTCCATCGGCGCACGACGTGGCTCGAACAAGACGTCGCGGGGCTGCGCGGTGCCATCGTAAATGTGTTCGAAGTTCAGGCCTGAGTAAGCGGGCACGAAAACATTCTCGCCGCGCATCGCATGCTTCAGCGATGCGATGCCGTGATAGCCGGCCCGATGACCGGGCAGCACGTCGTCATCCACCGCTGCGTTGTCGACCACCACTGCCTCGATCGGCCCGCGACGCAACACCACGTAGTGACGCTCGGGAATGGTATAACGCACCGAGGCATTGGCCAACGACGTGATTCCCTTGATCGTTTCTCGCTCGCCGCACATTGCTGGCGTCGCCGGCGCAAGAAGCCCCACGCTCACGAGCCCAAACAGCATATGGGCCCCAAAACGGCGCCAAACATTCGAGACCAAAAGCGAGCCGCCCGTTTTCGAGCGACTTCCCGCCGCTCCCGCTTTCGTGGCCGATTCCACTGCCGGCGCTGTTTTCGGCCGTAAACGTGTCGTGGCCAGTGGTCGGCTAGCCAGTCGCATTGGCTGCGTCTCCTCAGCTTGTTTGGGCGAGGCTTCGATTTCTACGACCGATGCCGCGGCTTGGCATTCGAGCTCACCCACGGCAATTCACAACAGCCCGCAACGCCGTTGAGTTGCCGTCCGGCGCCAAAACGTCGACACTTCCAGATGTCGCGCCTCTCGAAAAGATGCGATTTGTTGCGCAGAAGGTCGGGCGCGATCGTCTCGTCGCCGCACTTCCTCACAGGGCCGCAAGCACAGCGGCCGATTGCAGCGTGGGTTCGAGCTGCTGCCATATCGAAGCAAGCTGGTCTTTCGAGATTCCTAGTTCCACAAAACAAGTGTCTGGGGGCACGGCAACGTTGTGAACGCCCATCGACGTAAGTCCCGTCCGACTGCAAAGGTGATTGGCCAGGGCCACTGTGTGCACCATGCGCCGGTGTGCGCCATCACAGCAATCGGGCGTGTGATGATAACGAATGACTGCCACCACCGCGTCAGGAAACCCCCAGCAGCGGGCGGCATGGGCCCCCAACTCCGTATGATCGAATTCCAGCACATGCCGCTCGGCATCGCAAGTCGGCATGCCGTCTGCCACGGCCACCACCACCTGACAGAACAGACGATGCAGTTGTTGGTCGAGCAGAATGATGCCCAAATCGTGCAGCAAACCCGCCAAATATGCTTCCTCAGGCACCACCTTGCCGCACAGTCGGGCAATGAGCCGCGACGCACTGCCAACGCCCACAAGATGCTGCCACAACTGATCGCGCCGGTAGGGGCCGAAGCCATCGTTTTCTTTGAAGAGCTCGGCCACATAAACCGTTAGTGCCAGGTTGCGCACCTCCTTGAAGCCGAGCATCGTAATGGCCGATTTCAGATCGGTCACGTCTTGGCGAATTCCATAAAATGCTGAGTTCACGCTGCGTAAAATGCGTGCCGAGAGTGCCGGGTCGCTTTGTACCACATCGAGCAAATCGTCCGCGCTGCTCTTCGGATCGCTGGCCACCTCTACGGCCCGAGTAGCCGCCGCTGGCAACGACGACACTTCGACGATTCGACCAAACACCTTTTCAAACAGCGCTTGTTGCTGTGGATCGCGCAGCGCGTGCTCGTCGGAGGCACAAGAAGGTTTCGACACAAGAATCCCCGGCCGACAAGAAGAGAAGAAGAATTGCGAAGAGAACAGCGCGTGAAAACGCCTCGCGATACGCGTGCTAATGCGAACCAGGCATCCGCTTCCCGCTCTCTCCTCGCAGCGCCCGTGCCCTTCGGAACATGGCCCGTTGTGTGATAGATGCCCTGCTTCAAAAGTTTAGATCACAACGCCACCGGAAAAGGGCTGCAAAACCCGAAAAGCCCGCACGACAGATCCCGCCGACCGAGATAGGCTATATCAGAGCATGCCGGCCGTAGACGCATCCCGACGGATGGGCCGCGCTTTGGGCGGCGACACACGGGCGGCCAGTTTCAACCGCTCCTGAGCAGCACGGGTTTTTCAGCGGGCTGTTCGCCCCCATCGAATTTGGGCCGACCCGACTGGCACACTTTTCCCCGACCGTTCACAAAGCAAATTCCGCCAAAGCCCCATGCTGTTATCCGAACGTTTTGACGAGGCATTTCTGTTCGCCCATCGCCTGCATGCGCGGCAGTATCGCAAGGGCAGCCGTATCCCGTACATCGGGCACCTGATGGCCGTTTCGGCGTTGGTTATCGACTACGGCGGCGACGAAAACCAGGCGATTGCCGCGCTCTTGCACGACGCGGTGGAAGACCAGGGTGGCCAGGCCACACGCGAGCAAATCCGACGTCGCTTCGGCCAAACCGTGGCCCGCATCGTCGACGATTGCACCGATACGGACCAAACCCCCAAGCCTCCGTGGCGCACGCGAAAGGAACAATTCCTCGAGCGCCTCACGCAGCATGTGGCCGACGAGTCGCTGCTGGTCATCGCGGCCGACAAGCTGCACAACGCACGTACGATTGTCGCCACCCTGCGAGTCGAAGGCGCGGCCACGTTCGATCGCTTTACAGGCAAACAAGATGGTACGCTGTGGTACTATCGCGAAGTGGCCGAACGCCTCGAGCAGCGGCGCGCCGGACCGATTGTAGCCGAGTTGCAGGCCGTAGTCCGGCAAATGCACGCAATGGTCGACTCCGCACCCTGTGGCTGAGCCGCGACAAACCAACCGGACGTCGCACCGGTGGGCACGCCATGCGCTCCATCCATCGGACGGTACGAATCGGAGAAACCTTTTGCTTTTCGATTGGCTGCGGATGAAGCTGCGACGCCTAGCGCTGCCGATGCTTGTTCTGGCGTTGCACGCCATTTCGACAAGCGTCGGCGCCCAAGCAGCGCCGCCTCCGATATCACTGGCACGGATCGTCAACCAAACCGACCGCCTGATACGGTATCGCATCCGCTACAAACACGGCGCCGATGTCACGTCGGTCGCTCTGGCCACTGGCGCGGTCCATCACGTCGCTTTCTACGCCAGTGCAGACGACAGCTCCGTCACCTGCGAGTACGCCACCGGCAACGGGCGCGACGATCCGCGGCAAAGGTCACTTCGACTGCTTCCGGGACAAACATATCAATTTCAATCCATGCAGCAGACGGGCGAAACAACGCGAAACGTTGTGCTCCAAGCCGTCGAACGCCCTGCCGACCGAACGCGGCCTGTGCGCGACGTCCGCGTGTTGATCGTCGCCGGTCCGGCCTATCGGCGTTTCCGACCGCAGTGGCGCGCGCGAACCGATGCCATCTTGCGCGAAGCGTCGGCCCACTTCGCGATCGAGTTTGGCATTCGGTTCCAAGCGGTTGCCGTTGCCGCCTGGCAGTTTCGCGAAGCGCCCGACACAGCCGACGCGGCCATGGAGCAACTGCACCGGCAAGTTGGCGCGAACTCCAAACACGATCTGATTGTCGCCTTCACGCTGTTTGCGTTTCCTGGCAGCCGCCGTGGCAGCGAAATCCGCGGGCTGTCGCACTATTTCTCACGATACGTGATCGTACCCGACGCATGGCGTCCGACCGGCGCCGTGACGCGGCTCATACACGAGCTGGGCCACGTGTTCGGCGCATTCCACGATCGCGAACCGGGCTCGATCATGGCACCGGTTTACCGCGCCACGCCATCGCAAATCATTTTCAGCCGGCCAACGATCGAAGTCATCACGGCGACGCGCGACGTCGATTTTCAGCAAGGCGTGCGCAGCCTCGACGCCGGCACGGCCCGACAAATCCAGCGGCTCTATCAGACGTATCGCCATCGCAGCGAGCCGCCGGACCGCGACCCAATCAGCGCGGCGTACCAGCATTTGGCAGACCGTGCCCAATGGGATGGCGCGACGGAGGAAGCCGCGGCACTGCGGCGGCAGGCGGAGCTCGCCCACCGCCGCGCGGCCGAATTCATTCCATCACCCGCCAACGATTAAAATCTCGCCGCGATTCACCGGCGCGATGGCCTTTCGGCGGGTTTTGCCTTCTGCCCTCGCCGCTCAAAGCACCAGCGAGACGGGCCCAAGGCATCCAACGCCCAACAAAACTAGAACGGGCTGTCGAACGTCTCGCCACCGCTGATCGTGGAAAGGGCCCGATAGGCACGCACATCGATGTTCTCGTTGATGAAGTGCACCGAGCCATCGCCCATCAAGAAGTTGGCACCGCCGGCGTGGTCGCTGCGGAAGTTGCTCGTGGCGTCCGAGGCGTTGCCATTAGGTGCGGCGACCGGGCGGCCGGTGCCCGTCCAGTCGATTGTCGGACGACAGTCAAGCAGCGAAATCAACCCGGCCAGGCTGATGTCCGAAGCGCCCACAGCGGTGTGCGTTACTGGGTTTTTGTTCAACGGTTCCATCGTGCAGGCAAACGGGCTTGAAATCACGATTCCTTGGTTGACCAGCACCCAGAAGCTGGGCAGTTGCCACCATGCCTGAAGCACCGGCATGAGTCGCGTTGGATCCGTTGGATATGGGGTGGGCACGCAGTTGGGGTTCTGTACTTTTGTGCCATCTTGCAGCCACTGCATGGTCTCGGTGCAAATTTGCCAGTTCGGTCCCGTGGCGGCATCACCGATGGCAAACGTGTTGCTCAAACCGTCGCTGACTCGTTGCGCGGTGCAGGCAAACGAAACACCGGCAAAAGGCGCCTCGGGCGGTGCTGAGATGTCGAACATTCCACGTTCGTCATTGGCGACGAACGAGAGCAGGTTGAACGGAAAGCTACCGCCCTGCTTCACATCGCGCGGAGCAACAATGTTGCCGTTGATCAAGCACCAGCCGTTCGTCACGCCCTTGCACATGGCGTAATCGGTCATGCCGATAATCGCCGGCGATGGTGCATTAGGAAGCTGCGTACCCAGCACGTTTTGCAGCTCGACCAGAACGGTTTCCCACACCGATTCATCGTTAGGCGAACGTCCGCTCGAGGCCGGACACTTCAACACCGGCACGCCGGCCGAATAGAACTGTGGTGGCTGGTTCTGAAGCCCCAGAGCACTGTCCATGATCGCGTCGATGCCCGCCTGCTCCACGTAGGGCAACAGCGCCATGAAACCGTTGTTCTGAATGTAGACTGTGCCCACGCTGAGCTTCGAGATCAACTCTCGTGGCCGATCGGCTCCGATGGCGAGCCCTGGCGGAAAGCTTCCCAGTTGCGTGTGGTAGTTGTTCAGCGCCACGCCAAGCTGCCGAAGATTGTTCTGGCACTGCATTCGCCACGCTGCCCGTCGAGCTGCCTGCACAGCCGGCAACAGCAAACCGATCAGAATGCCGATGATGGCAATCACCACCAACAGCTCGACCAACGTGAACGCACTACGTTTTCGGGGGGCATCTCCTGCCAGCGACCTCATCTCGTGCTCTCCAAATAGTTGCGTTTACTGAAACGTAAAGAAAAGAAAAAAGAAGAGGAACGGCCCTCTCTCGCATGTGCCGCACACCACTTCAAGACGCAGGCATTGGGCCGCCTGTTTCGACGCGGACACCATTTCGTTCCGCTTTCGCCGAGCAGACGAGTTACGCCGGCATCTACCGCGTCGACTCGCGGCTCTGAAGTCCTTCTCACCGCGCGTCGATCGCTAGCTTCTCCACCATTTGCGGGGAACGAACCGTCAAACCGAAGCGTTTCCTCGCAGCATTCCCCCCAGACGCGGCACACCGCATGCTACCATCTTCCGGCCGAGGCTGACAAGGAGGCAGCACGTTGCGCACGTCCGCAGCGGGCCTCTTGGGCCGTCCGCGGGCACTAAAATCCATGCCAGACGCGGGACAGCGCCCTCTCAATTGCTTGCCGCCTCTGCCTGCCGCCGCACCGGTCAGCATGCGACTCAGCCCGACACAAACAAACCACACCCGCGCGCAGGTCAAACCGCCTCGCAAAAGGACAAGCCGGCGAACCCATCGCACGCTTTCGCCGAGACGAATCCGGGCAAACGGTAGAAGCACTCCAGCGTGTCGCGACCC
>WGDQ01000048.1 GCA_015493185.1 Planctomycetaceae bacterium | reverse complement strand
CTCGGAGATGTGTATAAGAGACAGCCCCATACCCAGCCGAACACCACCAATGACACAAGATAAATACAAGAACAAACTTACGAACAAACATCCGATCGAAACCAAAGATAAACCCTAAAGCACTTGACTATGGTCATATGAAATAAAATAATGACCACACATCCTCCAATGGATCGAGAACCGCGTTTTTTGAGGAGAGAGCGTCGCGTGCCGAAACTCGCCATTTACGTACCCAAGCAAGAAATGCGGGAAATCGAGAAGTGGCGTAAGCGGATCAACTTCTCGCGCGTTTTCATGCGGGCCCTGCGTGCCGAAATCCGCGAGCGGACGCGCCGGCTGGAGACCGACGAGGATCAGCTCACCGCCGCGGCCCGCCACTACAAGAACGCGTTGACCGACAAGGCCGGTTCGCTGGCCGACTTCGGCTTTCGCCTCGGGGGCGAAGATGTGTTGCAGTGCCGGCTCGATGCCCAAACGATCCATCGGCTGGTCGAAATCGACGATCCCGACAAGCTCAGCCCGGCCGATGTGCAGGCGATCGAGACCGCTATGCAACCACGCATGCAAGCCGTACACGAGTTTGCCCGCAAGCATGGTTACCAACAGCCATGGGAACCCTCGCTTCAGCAGGCCGTTTTTCGCGGCTACGTACAAGGTGTGGCCGAGGCGTGGAAAAAGGTGTGCCAGCGCATGGCGTCGCTCGACTCGTGATGCGGGGCCTATTGGGTCGTGCGGGGATCAATCAGGTCGCACGGCTTCGACTCCCTTGGCGGACAGCACCATCGGCAGTGGTTCCCATAAACCCGAACAATCTGGACACCCAATCGGCAACTTTTCACCAGAACCGTATTCGTTCGAAGATTTCGAACACCATGCCAGGAGGGCACGATGCGTTGGGGAAGGACCGATGTTTGTGATGTTTCGCGGGGCCTGTTGAAGGGCTTTGCGGTGTGTTTCAGTTGAGGAGGTTGATGCAATGAAGGTCGATCCATGGGCAGCCAGGGCGGCTCGGCGGGCGGCAAAGGCCGAGGCAAAGCTGGCCAAAGCAGAAGCCAAGTTGGCCAAGGCCGAGGCCAAACTCGAAGCGCGACGCGCCCAGGTGGCCGCTGCCAAGAAGATTTACGAGAGCGCGGTGGCCGAAGCACAGCGCTGCGGCGCGTACGACTCGGAACTTGCCAACTCGTTAGGCTAGCGAGCAGCTCACCGCGGTCGGCATTGGCCGCAAGAAACCACTCCGTGCGACCGAGCTGCCGCACCTTGGTTGGTCAGCCACGGGCGGGGCGGCAAGTTGACAGGTTGAAACGACGCACGGACGGCGGTCCGGTCGATGTGCGCACCAGACGGCCGCCGCCTGCCACCACCACTTGTCAGACGCCACGTTCGAGCGCTCAGGCCACGCTGCCCCGTGGGCACCCATCCATCGCGGGCGGCGTGGCCGCGTTCTTTTGCTCCTTTTGTTCAGAAGGGTGTCTTCGAAGTCCAATTCCGGCTTCGATCGTTTTCGGTCGTTTGCTGAAAAATCGCTTCGTCGGCAAACCGGAAGGCCGCTTGCGGCAAGATGTTTCGCCAGTCCAACAAGCCCCGTCAGAAACTCAGAAACATCGCCTGAAGCCAGGAACACACGAAGAGAATACATCGATACCAGGCGACGCAGGGGTGATGCGCTTCAACCGCCCGCTGTCAGAAGGCGTTTTTTCAACGAGCCGCATGTGGTGGCCACGAACGGCCGGTTTTCCTAGTTGTCGGTTTTCCTAGTTCCTGCCTGCCGTTTTCACGGCGGGGCCGTTGCCCTGTCTCAATCGGCTTTTTCTCGGCTTTTATCCCGGCCCGTGTGAGGCGCCGCGACGTTGAAGCGGGAATAACGGGTGAACGCAGGCTGCCCAGTGGTTGGCAGGCCCGTTGCCAAGGTTCTTGCCAAGAGACCGATCGGGCCCGATTTCAAGCTTGCATTTCGGCGGCGAATTGAGCAGGCTAAGTGGTTGTTCCCACCAATGTTTTATCGTCGTGGCAGCCGCGGGGCATGGTTTGCACCAAACCGCGACCCGACGGCCGCACTCGCTGACCTTGGCCACGTGCGAAGTGCGAGGACGCGAACTTGCGGGTCGAGTGGCTTGACCCGATCGCTGTTGTCTGGCTGTTTTGCCGGCCAGCGGCCCGTAGTTGGCGCCCATCGGCCACGGCGATCCTGCCGCGAGTCCTTCCTGCCATGAAACCGATCGCTTCTTTCCGGCGTGTGCGTGCTGGCTGGATCCTGCTCTTTGTTTTGGCTTTCGCGCCATACCGTGCGTCGGCCGGCGACGTCACACCAAGCTACGAGAAAGACGTGCGGCCCATCCTGAAGGCCAACTGCTTCCACTGCCACGGCGAAGCAGGGCATCGCGAAGGTGGTCTCGATTTGCGGTTGCGACGGCTGATTGTGGCCGGTGGCGATTCAGGACCGGCCATCGAACCGGGCGATCCGGAAAGCAGCTATCTGCTGGCTCGGCTCGAAGCCGGCGAGATGCCGCCCGGCGACACGAAGCTACAGCCCGACGAGGTGGCCACGATCGGCCGTTGGATTGCAGCCGGCGCGCCCACGCTGCGCGACGAGCCCGAACAACTGGACGACGAATACATTACCGAAGAAGAGCGAAGCTTTTGGGCGTTTCAGCCGGTGGTGCGTCCGGAGGTGCCCGAGGTTCGTCATCGCGATCAGGTGCGTACGCCGATCGACGCGTTTCTGCTGGCGCGGCTGGAAGAACACGATTTGTCGTTCTCGCCCGAGGCCGATCGGCTGACGTTGTTGCGTCGTGCGTGTTTCGATCTGCTGGGGCTTCCGCCCACGCTGGAGCAGATCGAGCAGTTTCTAGCCGACGAGGCGCCGGACGCCTACGACCGGTTGCTCGATCGGCTGCTGGCCTCGCCACATTATGGTGAGCGCTGGGGACGACATTGGCTCGATGTGGCCGGCTACGCCGACAGCGAGGGCTATACGGCCGACGATCCGCTGCGACCGTGGGCCTACAAGTATCGTGACTATGTCATTCGCTCGTTCAATGCCGACAAGCCGCTGGATGAGTTCATTCAAGAGCAACTGGCTGGCGATGAAATGATCGACCCGCCGTACACGAACCTTTCGCCCGAGGCGATCGAAAAGCTCACGGCCACCGGTTTTCTGCGAATGGCGCCGGACGGCACCGGCGCGGGCGGGGTGGATCAGGGCGTGGCCCGCAATCAGGTGGTGGCCGACACGATCAAAATCGTATCGACCGCGCTGCTGGGGTTAACGGTTGGTTGCGCTCAGTGCCACGACCATCGCTACGATCCGATCTCGCAGAAAGATTACTACCGGATGCGGGCCATTTTCGAGCCGGCACTGGACTGCCAGAAGTGGCGCAAACCGTCGCAGCGTTTGGTGTCGCTTTATACCGACGCCGATCGGGCCGAGGCCGCACGAATCGAAGAGCAGGCCCGTCAAATCGACGCACGGCGGATCGCCAAACAAAACGAATACATCGCCCGCACGCTCGAGCGCGAGTTGGAAAAGATCGATCCCGAGCTGCGCGAGGCGATCCGCTATGCATTGAACACACCGGCCGACAAGCGATTGCCGGTTCAAAAGGCCCTGCTTCGCGAGTATCCGAGCACGAACGTCACGCCGGGATCGCTGTATCTTTTCGATCGCAAGGCCGCCGATGAGCTGAAAAAAATGGCCGCCGAGGCCGCCAAAGTTCGGGCCACCAAACCGGTCGAGGAGTTTGTGCGTTGTTTGACCGAAGTGCCCGGCCGCGTGCCCGTCACGCACGTGTTCATCCGTGGCGACCACGAACAACCGGGCGAGGTGGTGCAACCCGCCGCGCTGGCGATTTTGGCCGGCGACAATCCGCCTTCGATTCCTGACGACGATCCGTCGCGATCGACCTCGGGCCGACGGCTGGCATATGCGCGTTGGCTAACCAGCGGGCGTCATCCGCTCGTGGCGCGGGTGATTGTCAACCGTGTATGGATGCATCACTTTGGCCGTGGCATTGTGGAAACACCGGGCGATTTCGGCATGCTCGGCGCGCGGCCCACACATCCGAAACTGCTCGATTGGCTGGCCAGCGAACTGGTCGAGGGTGGCTGGCGATTGAAGCGGCTGCACAAGCTCATCATGACCTCCACAGCATATCGCCAGCAGTCGCGGCGGCGCCCGGAACTGCAAGCCGTAGACGCCGACAATCGGCTTTATGGCCGGATGTCGATCCGGCGGCTCGAAGCCGAGGCCATTCGCGATGCCATGATGGTGGCCAGCGGTAAGCTCGAGCGGCAAATGTTCGGCAAGCCCGTGCCCACTCGGCCCGATGATGTGGGCCAAATCGTGGTGGGTGTCGACACTCGCGACGCGGCGGGTCGCCCAACGGGCAAGGAAGTGGACATCGGCGGCCAGGCATTTCGCCGCAGCGTTTACGTTACCGTGCGGCGTACGCAACCGCTGGCCGTGCTCGAGGCCTTCGATGCGCCCATCATGGAACCCAATTGCAAACGCCGCAGCACCTCGACCGTTACGCCGCAGGCGCTGTTGATGATGAACAGCCCCTACATCCGCCAGATGGCGCGGCATATGGCCGAGCGGGTAGTGCGCGAAGCGGGCGACGAGCCACGGCAGCAAATCGAACATGCATGGCTGCTCGCCTTTTCAAGCAAACCCGATAAACAGCAACTTGAAGAAAGCCTCGGTTTTTTGAATCGGCTCACCGATCACCTGTGTGCATCGGTCGCGCCGCCAGACAAATCGGAAACGAAGAAAGAACAACCAGCCCAGGCCGATGCCGGCAAACAGGCGACCGCGGCCGCGTCGGCCGCATCGGCCGGGGGCGACAAACCGCCGGGTGAGAAGGCCAGCCAAACCGCTGCCGAACAGACCGGCACCAGCAAGCCGAAGCAAGCCAACGACGCGGCACGGCGCAAGGCCCAGCGAGAAGCGCTGGTCGCGCTTTGCCAGGCCCTGTTGAGTTCCAATCCGTTCTTGTACGTCGACTGACCAGCCCACCACGCCGGCAAGGGGCGTTTCAGCGCGAACACCGCGCCGGCGGGGCCACGGCCGTTTGGTTGCGGAG
>WGDQ01000047.1 GCA_015493185.1 Planctomycetaceae bacterium | reverse complement strand
GCGTAGAAATCCTCTTCTTTCAAGATGGCGACCACGTCTTCGCACAACTCTGGGTCGATCAAGAGGCTGGCCAGCACCGCCCGCTCCGCCTCCAGATTGTGCGGCGGCACCCGATGCAACAACTGCTGCATTCCGTCAGCCGCAGCAGGTGATGCGATGCTCGAACGGGACGTGGCCATGGAAAATCCTCCGTGTCATCCGAGGCAGAGCGAAAGCAGGGCGAAAGGATGGAAAATGGCCCAAATATCTTCCACGCGAAGCAGTCGAACATTCCCGCTGCTGCGTCATTTACATCTTGAAGGCCGGAAATAGCAGCGATGCGTTTCTTGCCGGCGACGCAGACGCAAGGGGCCAAGCCGGCGAGGTGGATGCGTCCATCGTGCGAAGACGAGTCACATCGCTGCACGGCGCATCATACCGCTGCCAGCTTGCGGTGCAAAGCAACACTCGTCGCTTGCCTTCGCGGATCCTCCACGACGCATGCGCGACAAGCCACGACCTCTGAAAAACCGCTTGCAGCAGCACCACCACGAGCATATCCGCGATTGTGGATCGTGGAGTTTATTTCCTGGGCCGCGTGCCAGCGCTTCAGATTGCTTGCAGGCCGCAGGCGAGCTCAATACCACGTCCTGCCATAGAGAGAATGGGGGCGACTTGCGAATTCCCAGCCACCTCTTGCGACTTACCCGTCAGGACCGAACACACCTAGCGTCTGTCGGTCGAAAAGGAGCCGTCGCCCATGCAGAACATCTCTTCCGGCGCACCATAGAGCGCTTTTACGGTGTCCGTGAGATGGCAGATTAAGACGCTCTCGGCAATGCGCCGCTGAAAGACCTCGGCCCAATCCCGTATTTCGAGAGAGCCTATTCACTCTTCTCCGAGGTCGATTCTTCGGCGGCAACAGTCGGCACGACCCACACCTTCAGATCGGCTTGGATATCGTGCCCCATATGCACCTTCACGGTGTAAAGCCCTAGCTCCTTCAGCGGACCTTCCAAGCGAACCTGCTCGGGAGCAATATGGAAGCCGTGCTGTTTCAGCGCCGAGGCGATGTCCGTCGGGCCTACCGACCCATAAAGGTGCCCCTCGTCGTTCGCATTGGCTTCGATCGTCACGCTCAAACGGCCCAACGATTCGGCCTCGGCTCGCAAGCCCGCTAACCGTTGGCGCTCGATTTCCTCGAGCTTTGCCCGGTGTTTTTCAACCATCCGTTTGTGATGTTCGGTGGCGATCGTCGCCAAGCCCTGTGGTAGCAGATAATTGTTGGCGTAGCCGGGCCGCACCTCGACTACATCACCGGGCTTGCCGAGATGCTCCACAGACTGGATCAACAGCAACTCGATCCCTCCTCGGGGACCGCGAGGCAACCGTTTCGACAGCGATAGGCGACGTCGTTTTTTGTGTCGGATTTTAGGCATAGCAGTGTTCCAATCGCGAAGTATTCGTAGGTGGCAAGCTCGCTCTAAGCGGCAATCGTCCGTCTTGGAGTCATCTTCTTGCCTGCCCGCCAAGGCAACCGCCAGCGAGCGGTGGTTCGATTACCAGCCACATTCGATCGCAAGTGGTTGGATTGCCAGACAGCCCAACCCACTAAAAAGGAAAGGACCGAAACCGGGGAGCTTACACTGTGTCGACCTAGAATGGAATGTCGTCGTCTGCGTCCGTGTAGGAAGCAGCGGGCGCATCGGACTCCGCGGCGGCACCGTAGTCACGCGACGCACCTCCGTACTCAGCAGCTCGTCCGGCATCGGCCGACGACCGTCCCCCGCCACCGCCGCGCCCCCCGAGCATCTGCATCCGCTCGCCCACAACAGACAGCTTACTACGGCGTTGGCCGTCCTTTGTCTCCCAACTATCGAGCTTCAGGCGGCCCTCGATCAGCACGGGCGAACCTTTGCTCAAATATTGCGTCGCGACCTCCGCTTGGCGGGCCCACAGTGTCACATCGACAAACGTTGTATCCTCAACCCACTCCCCACTGGCGTTTTTTCGTCGGTCGTTTACAGCTAATCCGATTTCGGTGACGGCCGTGCCCGAAGGGGTGTAGCGCAGCTCAGGGTCTCGCGTCAAATTGCCGACGAGAATCACGCGATTAAAACTTGCCATCGGCTTGAGCCTCCGGATCAACAGCCATCGACCAAGCGATGCGGCTGCGACACTTAAAGGGCATGAACAGATGTACCGGCAGTTTACCAGCCTTCCCCTAGTCGATCAAGCATTGCCTGCTCGCCAGCCACTTCGTAGGGAAACCAGCCGCATACAGCAGCTAGCGCTACAGGGTTGCCGACACCGCCAGAGCCAAAGGCAGCAATTCATTCCTCCAGCATCGCCAACGATCCAACCTGAACCGTCGACGCCGGGTTTCAACTTCTCTGCCCCCTGCGCGTCCTAATCGGCAGCCTGTCCTGCAGGTTGCTCCTCTCCCGAATCAGATGAGCCGGGCGCTGCGGCATCGCCGGCGTCTTCCGAAGATGCCTCGGTAGCTTCCGCCGCGTTGGCTGATGCCTCTTCGTCACCCTTGCCCTCCGAGTCAGCCGTCCCGGGGGACTTAGAGGCAGCGGGTTTCTGGTCCGCAAGTGCGTGGGCCACCAATGTGTCCGCGATGCGAGAATCGATCTTCAGCACAAGGCTGCGGATGATGTTTTCACTCAACTGGCAATCGCGTTCGAGCGGCTTGATCTGGCTGCTATCGATCTTGAAATACGTCAGCCAGTAGGTGCCCTTTCG
>WGDQ01000046.1 GCA_015493185.1 Planctomycetaceae bacterium | reverse complement strand
CACCTGGCGATGCGAAAAAAAAGATAGCGCAATTGGAGGGCGCCAGGACGTACGACACATTTGCGCCCGTTCGCGAGTTGCTGTTCAAGAACGAATTCCCGCCCGACAGATTACCTACAGGCTGTTGAGGGCATAACGTGAACGATCCTCAGTCAACCCGTCTTGAATCGGTGGACGACATACGTCGATGGCAGCGTGCGCGTCACCAGCCGGTTACGGCCGAGTTGGTGGACACGGGCCACGACGATACGAAGCAGTTTGTGCCCCGACGACGGCCACCTCTGGCGATGGTTTGCCTACTGGATGATGGCAAGAAAACCGGCGAATGGGTACGCGTGCGATCTGCTTCTTTAACGATCGGTCGCGATCGCTCGAAGGCGGATATTGCCATCGAGTTTGATGCTGGCATTTCCTCCCGCCATCTGGAAATCTCAGCTCGTTCTTCAAGAAAAGGAACGTGGCAATGGTGGGTTCGCGATTTGAACAGCACGAATGGCTCTTTCGCCCGTATCTCGACCGCTGTCTTGGAGCACCATCAAGATATTTTAGTGGGCGCCACGCGTTTGCGTTTTATCGCCCCGCAGGTGGCCGAGTCGAACGTACTCCCTGAAAATGGCGGCCAAGCGAAACGTACGGAACAGTGGCAAGCCCTGGCCGAAGCGGATATCAACTTCCATACTGCGGAACTGCAGTTCATCGACCGGCAACCGCATGAGAGCTTGCCCTTAAAAGGCACCGAGGCACTAATCGGGCGCGACCCAGCAAAGTGCGACATCGTGATCCCAGACGACCCCTTTGTCAGCCGTGTTCATGCCAAAATGGTGATCGACGAGCGAGGGCAATGGCAAGTGCAAAATCTAGGCTCCGTAAACGGAACATGGGTGCGGATCGACGAACTTCCTGTCCACCGCCGTGGTGAATTTCAGATTGGTGAGCAACGCCTTATTGTGCGCATCATCGAGAGGCATGGCCGTGATTCGTCTTGAAATAGAGGATGCTTCAGGGAAGCGGCGAGAATGGTCGTCGGACCAACGAACCGTGATCGTTGGGCGCGCTGAGGTTTGCGACTTGACGCTGGATAGCGACCTCGCCTCGCGTCGGCACATTCAACTCCATTTCGATGGCAATGTGGTGCGCCTCAGTGACCTTGGGTCCGCCAACGGTACTTTCGTCAATGGCCATCGCGTCCATGCGCCGGTTGCATTGCGGGTGGGGGATGAAATCGGTATCGGACAAGGTGGCCCGAGGCTGAGAGTCGTCGCAACAGATGGAGGCGCCGCTTCAGTACAGCCCGGCGCAACGCGACTCGAACCGGCAATCAGCGACTTCACTGCCGGCCGCGTAGCTGCGGGCAGCCACGTTGCAGAAAAACGGGCCGCCGACAACCATCCACGGCCTTCTTTGCCAAAGAACGCCGCGATCGTCGCTGCAATGGTTGTTCCGCTGATGCTCATCGTGGCTGCGGGCATTTGGTTTGCGATGTCACGCCAAGGAAGCGATTCTACAGTTTCAGACTCCTCGGCGTCGCAGTCGGCAGGTTCCGGTAGCAGCGGGCAAAGCGAGACATCGCAGAACGTAGCGCCTGGGCGAGTAGCCCGGGAATCGCCAGACGCCTCAGAGCCGACAGCCGGCTCGCCAGCGCCCGGCGTCACAGCCAACGACAGCCATAGCGGCGCGGCTGCGCAGCCCACGAATTTTTCAGAAAAAGCCATTGTTTGGGTCGGGTGGCAGGCAGAGGGCTTTCGCGTTCCGATCTGCACGGCCTGGGCTGTGCAACCGGACCGTGTTGTGCTCACGGCTCAAATGGCCAATTATCTGGATCAGCAACGTAGAAGCGATCCGCGAATCGAGCTCTTTGTGTACGACACTTCTCGCGAGCAAACAATCGAGCTTCAGCGGCTTGTGACTCACCCGCGTTTCGAGCCCGACGCCCCCGGGTCTCAGATGAGCTTGCATCACAACGTGGGCTTGGGAACGCTTGCTAGCCCTCTGTCCGCATCACTTACATTGCTGCCCAAGAACGCTGGACTCGCGGCCCTACGGAAAGGGCAGCCGATTCGCATTGCTGGATACGCGATCACGCGAGAAATGCAGGAAAAGCCATTCGATCCCCTCAATCCTCCTTCGTTGGTTACCTTGGAAGGAACAATCGCTTCTGGCGATCTCGCGGACAGCAACATCAAATTTCCGCGCCGCGTGTTGGGCGTTCCGTTCACGGCGGGCCTTGTCGGGAGTCCTGTTATCGCACCCGATGGTTCGGTCCTCGCAATCGTACAACAAGCCAATAACAAAACCTACGGCATCGTCGCACCGGTAATCGAAGAGCTGCTCAATCAATGAAATTGGGCACGGCCGGCCTGCGGTTCCCATATCGGAGCGACAGAATCGGACAAAGTGAAGCAATGCTCTCT
>WGDQ01000045.1 GCA_015493185.1 Planctomycetaceae bacterium | reverse complement strand
GTCCCCGGCGGTAGGCGGGAAGCATCAATTGTCGCTGATACCAGGCCACGGTTCGCCTCGACAGTTTGAGTCGTAGATCATGAAAAAGCGAAAAAGCACAGCGCCCCGGCCCCCGACGGCACACTGGCCAGGCCGCGCCACCAATCATCTTGGTTCGAGCCACTGACCTCCACCAAATCATCCGCACAATGCAGGGCCGCCCCGCCCGACAAATCGTCCGCATAATGCACGGCCGCCCCGTGCAGCTAGCGGCAGCTCGCGCCTCGACCATGCCCTGACGATCGGGAGCCACCTCCCGCGGCCAGCGTGCCGCGCGGTTGTTCCCACTGCCCCCGCTGCTGGCCGCAAAACCATCGCGTTGCGTCCTCACTGCGGCTTGCCGGTCCGCCGCATCGTCGTTGCTGCCAGCGGTTGCCCTGCGACACATTGCCGCAATCGTCCGGGGGGAAGGCTCGTCGAGGCGTCGTCGAGTAACCGGCAGCGTGCCTCCGTTGTTGCGGGTTAGGGTCTCCGTTCCGCCAAAGTGTCCATTTCCATCGCCCTGGTTGCAAGGTTCGAGCACCCTGCCATCCGCTCGCAGCGCGCGTCGCTCGCTGCGGCAAGCTGCGGCAAAACGTCGCGATCGCGCGGCAAGATTTGCTGTTTGAGTTGCCCTTTCCAGCCGGCAAACCACATCGGATCGTTCGTGGGCAAATGTCCGACCATTTACGGAGAAAAACGTGAAACAAGTTTGCTTGACAATTTCGTAGTGCCAAGCAGAATAGGACATCTTAAGGGCTGGCCCACAACGTCGGCCGACCGGTTTAGGTGAATTTTCTTCGGACTGTTTTTCGGTTGCCTCTCGACGAAGACACGGCGAGTCGATCACGCTGGCACGACATCGCCCGGCCGTATCAATCAGGCGGTCGTCTTCTCGGTGGCAACGTTTGCGTCGTCGGTCGGGCTGGCAGTCAGGCCGACAGCATTTTTGTTTTTCGTTTTTCGACGCACGTGCTCAACGAGCCGGCAGCTCGACGAGCCGACAGGGCGTCGATCAGTCAAGTGGGCATCCATCGTTAAATTGGGCCGTTGGGAACCGCAACGTCGCTGGCATCGGTTCCCAGATTGAACTTCACATTAGAACCTTTGAAGTACACGAGGGAGTCACCCCCGCAAGCTCGAACAACCGTGTTCCCCGCCGCTCCGAGCGTTTGTGACGTTTGCTGAGCCGCCGGTCGGAAGCTCGTCGTGCGACAGGCCGATTCAATGCGGTCTGAAAACAACAAAAAGCCGCTGCCCCGTGGGCCGCGCATTCGCAAGCGAGCATTTCTTTTCCGGTAGCTCGGTCGAAAATCCCTCAACGAGTCGCTGCCGTCCAACCACAGGGCATCTTCGTACACCAGCTTGCCTGGTACACAAAACAGGAAGTCTCCAGCCAAAGGCCACACGTTGCCGATCCATCGGCGCCTCTCACCGCCGAAAGGCGGTCGGGCCGATGCGAAACGGCCGCAACGGCCAGGGCTCGGAGCCGGTTGATGGTTAGAAACCATCGCTGACGTCGAACCATCACAACCCATTTAGAGGCACTCTTTTTTGCTGGGAGTTAGAACATTGAAAAAGAGCAAGTACTGGAACGTGTTTGAGGCAATCTTGGAGGCAGGTCACGACGAAGACTTTGAGCCGGCCGTAAGCGACGAGTTCATCGCTACCGACGCTCCGGCCGGCTCGCGCGAAAAGATCGAGGAGCTTTGCCGCCGCGTCGAGCTGGGCTTGCCCTTGTGGCACCCGGACGATCGCAAAGACTACTCCGGTCTCACTGCGGCAATCCGCCCTCGCGAGTAAAGCCAACCCTCCCTCTCCGTTCGGGTCCGTTCTACGCGGACGCTCAAGGCGCGGTCGACCCCGACCGCGCCTTTGTCATGCGCACACGCGCATTTGCCCGCCCAATCCGCCGCGCCCACAAACTTGACCGTCTCCGCAGAGGCGGTTCCGACCGATTGGCCCGGCAGGGGCCTCAACAACTTTTCTGGCAAAACTCGTCGAGAAAAATGCCTTCGTCGGCAAGAAAAAAAAGCGGCAACCGATCCGCGCAGCGAAGCCACTCGCAGACACGCAGCCGACGATCCTGTCGGGCTTCACCACGGCCGAAGGCCGGCTTGTTTTGCGGCCACTCGCAGTCCGCAGGCAACCCGCAGGATGACGAACGAGCCATGTCCGCCATCTGCCGAGCGCCGGCGCTTCCCGCACAGCGATTTCCTCTAACCCCTCGGGCGCCGTGCCGCGTAGGAGGGGAACCTTACCGCTTGCAGCCCACCGGTGCCGGCACCAACATGGAAACAGCCGAATTGCCCGGCCCCATTGAGCCCTGAAGCAGAAGCACAGGAGCATTTCCACCAATGATCTCGCCGATCTCATTGCCGCAAGCCGTGCCGTCTCCGATTCCGGAAAAGCCGCTGCCCGCCGCTGCCCTTGCTTTGGCCTTGTATGTCGCGCGTTTCGTCCCGCGCGTCACGCGCCTTGTCCCGCGTGCCGCCCGCCTTGCCGCGTTGGTGATCGCCTGCCTCACGATGCGGTTCGGCTGGCCGAGCGTGGTTTCGGCCGCGGAAACGATCCGGCCCGTTCCTTTCACGCAGGTGCAAATCGTTGGCGGTTTCTGGAAGCCGCGCTTCGACGTGAATCGGCAGACAACCGTCTGGTACGACTTCCGCAAGTGCGAGGAAACCGGCCGCATCGACAACTTTGCCAAGGCCGGCGGTCTGATGCCCGGGGAGTTCGAGGGCATCTATTTCAACGATTCCGACGTTTACAAGGTGATCGAGGGGGCCTGCTACGCGCTGGCCACGCACCCCGATCCGAAGCTCGACGCTTATCTCGACGCGTTGATCGCCAAGATCGCCGCCGCCCAGGAGCCCGACGGCTATCTCTACACGTGCCGCACGCTAGGAGCCGAGTCGAAACAGCCGGCGGCCGGAAAAACACGTTGGAGCCATCTCGCCCACAGTCACGAACTCTACAACGTGGGCCACCTCTACGAAGCGGCCGTGGCCCATTTTCAGGCAACCGGCAAGCGATCGCTGCTCGACGTGGCCATCAAAAACGCCGAGCTGATCTGTCGCACCTTCGGACCCGACAAACGCCACGACGTGCCGGGGCACGAGGAAATCGAGATCGGCCTGGTCAAGCTCTATCAGGCCACCGGCCGGCGAAAATACCTCGAGCTGGCCCAGTTTTTCGTCGACCAGCGCGGCCGGCCCGAGGGACGCAAGCTCTACGGCATCTATCTGCAAGATCACCTGCCCGTAACCCAGCAGCACGAAGCCGTGGGCCACGCCGTTCGGGCAATGTATCTGTATACGGCCATGGCCGATCTGGCGGCGTTGGCCTCGCGCGACGATTACCTCGAACCGCTCGATCGGCTCTGGAACAACGTGGTGGGGCGAAAAATGTACCTCACCGGCGGCGTCGGCGCGCGGCGCGTGGGC
>WGDQ01000044.1 GCA_015493185.1 Planctomycetaceae bacterium | reverse complement strand
TCGTATGTGTATCGTGCCATGCTCCCGGTCATGGCCGGCCATGACCGGCGTGCCTTAGGCCGACGCACCTTATGTGCCTTATGTGCCGCGCGATTGCGCTACGGCGAGCCAATCTACCGGAGGTTCGAATGCCGTGGCGCCGTAGGTCACTTCAGCCAGCAGCGGCGGTACGCAACGGGCTTCGAGTTCCGCGCGGTTGGTGGCGGTGCTTCGGTCGTCTTCGCTGGGTGTCGGGTGGTTCAGCACCACGCCGGCCGTTTCCAGCCCTTGGCGAAACGTGGCGGCGGCAATCAGCGTGCAAAGCGTGGCGTGGATCGTGCCCAGGCAGTTCCGGCTGACCACGATCAGCGGATACGCGAAGGCTTCGGCCAGGTCGGCCACGTAGAGATCGGGCCCCATGGGCGACATCAGGCCGCCGGCTCCCTCGACGATCACAACATCCGACCGTTCCCGCCACGGCTCGATTCCGCGCAGCATTTGCTCACGGTCCAGCGTGCGCCCCTCGGCCTCGGCCGCCAGATGCGGCGCTAGCGGGGCCTCGAAACATTGCGGGCAAACCAGTTCCAAGTCGCCGGGTCGGCCTGCGGCTTCCCACAACTGCAAGGCATCGTCGGCCACGAGCCGACCCGCCTCGCGACGGCAACCGCTGGCGGCCGGTTTGTAAACGCCCACGTTCAAACCCTGCGACCGCAGCGCCGCGGCGATCAGCGCGGCCACATAGGTTTTGCCCACTTCGGTGTTGGTGCCGGTGATGAAGAGTCCGGGCGGCATTTTCATCGGCATGGCTTATCGAGTACGATCGCGGCGTCGCGTGCCGCTGGTGACCTTTGCTGCGAAACCCTGGTGGAATCCCTGACGCAGCTTCTCATCGTAGCACGTTCGGGCGCCGGGCCCCACGGCCCCTCTGGCCCACGGATACAACAAGACTTTCGCAACCGTTTAGCCGTCCGAAGTCCTCGTGGCTTCTCGCTCACAAGGCCGCACAATCTGAAAAAGAGATGCAACGATCGAACCCACTGAAAACGGGAGACGATCGTTGCGGATCTTTCAGCCGCCTACCGATCTTCTCCGCTGCTTCGTTCGGATCAATTCGGATCAAACTGTTGCAACGTTTCGAAACGGGTCGATCACCATGCCATCCGGAACCGCCGCATCTTGCGTCACCGTGGCCTTGGTGCAAACACGCTGCGTCGATTCACAGCAGGCCAATCTCGACAAAACCGTGCAGCGCATCGCCGACGCGGCCGCCCAGGGTGCCGACGTCGTGTGCCTGGAAGAACTGTTTGACGGACCCTATCCCTGCCAGAGCGAAGATCATCGCCAGTTCGATCGGGCCGAGCCCATTCCTGGTCCGACCAGCCGGCGACTGGCCGAAGCCGCTGCCGAGCACGGCGTGGTGCTCATCGCATCGCTGTTCGAGCGGCGCGCGCCGGGGCTTTATCACAACACGGCCGTCGTCATCGAACGCGACGGACATCTGGTGGGCACCTACCGCAAAATGCACATTCCCGACGATCCCGGCTACTACGAAAAATTTTATTTCACGCCGGGCGACCTCGGTTTTTCCGCCTTTGCCACCACGGCCGGACGGCTCGGCGTGGGGGTTTGCTGGGATCAATGGTTTCCCGAGGCGGCCCGCCTGATGGCCCTGCGCGGCGCGCACATCTTGTTCTATCCCACGGCCATTGGTTGGCTGGTCGACGAGAAGGCCGAGTTCGGCACCAGCCAGCACGCGGCTTGGGAAACCATGCTCCGCAGCCATGCCATTGCCAACGGGCTGTTCGTAGCGGCCACGAATCGCGTCGGCCGCGAAGGCCAAATCGAGTTTTGGGGGGCCTCGCTCGTTTGCGACCCGAACGGAAACATACTGGCCCGCGCCCCGCACGATGAAGAAGTCACACTGCTGGTCCAGTGCGATCTTTCGCAAATCGACGTGGTTCGCACGCACTGGCCGTTTCTTCGCGACCGGCGCATCGATGCCTACGGTGGCCTCACACAGCGATTCCTCGACCAGCCGCCCGGCGAAAGTCATTCCCGCGACCCATGAAAGAAAAATACCTTTCCACGCGGCACGAACCGGCCCTCGGCGCTCGCGATGCCACGTCATCGGGCGATACGTCGCGCGAGCGCCGCGCCGAACCCGAGCCACCCAGCATCAAAACAACGGCCTCGGAAACCGAACGGCTACGCGACTCGATCGCCGCCGAGCCCGCGCTGAGCGACCATCGCAATCCGGGCCTTTACGCCGAGTGGCTCGCGCAGCGCCGGGCCCGCACAACGGTGGCCGGCAATCTGGCCGTCACCTTTCTGGTCGCGCTGGCCAGCGGCCCCATGGCGGTGGCCGGCGCACTGCTGGCCGGTCGACAAACCTGGTGGGGCACCGTTTATCTGGTGCTGTTCGGCCCGGTGATCGAAGAGCTGCTCAAGCAGGCCGGCATGATCTATCTACTCGAACGCAAACCCTATCGGCTGTTTGCATGGTGGCAATTCGTGTTGGCGGCCGTTATTTCGGGCCTTGGCTTCGCGGCGGTCGAAAACCTGATTTACCTCTACGTCTACGTCTCGCCCCAAACGTTCGAGCGTTGGCACGAGTTGGCCCGCTTCCGCTGGACCTGGTGTACGCTGCTGCACGTGAGCTGTGCGGTCGTTGCCTCGTTGGGCTTGGCGCGGGTGTGGAAACAGCAGCTCCGCGACGGCTTGCCGGCCGAGCTGAACCACGGCTTCACCTGGTTTCTGGCGGCGATCATCATTCACGGCACCTACAACCTGTCGATGCTCATGCTCCAGTTGTGGCACCCGTAACGCCGGCGTGCATTTGCAAATCGCCACGTCGGCATCGTCTCAGGCATCGCTGCAAGCTGCTTGCCACAAGCTGGCAAGCTGCCGAGCCTGGCAATCGCCGTTCTCAGTGACGGCTCGCCGCGCTATAATCGTCGGTCGTAGCGCAGTGCGAACCGTGGCGCGGGCGGGCTGTCTCTCGGTCGCGCATGTTGATCTCGCCGGGTGCCGTGTCGCCCGCCTGCTCGACCCCCGGGCGCTGTTTGCCCGGCGAATCGGTTCCATCCGCTCGGCGGTGCTGCACGGGTGGGGTGCCCGCTTCTCCATGCTTCGCATGTTCGTGTTGCGTGGCCTTTTTTCTTTTCTGTCCTTTTGTTTTTCTCGTCTTTTTCCGGAGCGATCATGTCCGACGAAACGCGGAAGAGCCGCATCTTGATAGCCGACGACAATCCGACCAACGTCGAGTTGCTCGAGGCCTATCTGAGCGACCTGGATTGCGACATTGCGGTGGCCGTCGATGGTCGCGACACGCTGGAAAAGGTCCAGCAATTCCAGCCCGACCTGATTTTGCTCGACATCATGATGCCCAAGCTCAGCGGTTTCGAGGTTTGCAAATTGCTGAAAGAAAATCCCGAAACCAGCGGTATCATGATTCTGATGGTCACGGCCCTCAATGAGTTGGGCGACATCGAGCGGGGCGTGGCTGCCGGCACCGACGACTTTCTCAGCAAGCCGGTCAACAAGGTCGAACTGCTGAAGCGGGTGGAAAACATGCTCAAGCTCCGGCACGTGAGCGACGAGCTGGAACGATTGCGCCGCTACATCGAAAATGTCGAGCAGTCGTTAGGGCCCCAGAGCTGACCTCCCGCCAGCATGCCTCGCGCTGTCACGCCGCTGCACAACAGCGCGGCGGTGTCTGTGATAGCATTTCTCGCGCAGCGTTCTGCACAGAGCGCGCGTCCGTTGCAGCCGGGCGACAATACGCCCCCGGTGCGAACCGCCAGCGGCGGGCTCCGATTCCCGCTGTCCATTTCTTATCTCTCAAGGGCTTCGCAGCCGCCCTGTGGTGTGGCACCTCCACTGTGCGGCAACGACACACCGTGGCCGCATATCGGCAAAACACGGGGCCGGCCGGTTGGGTATAAGCATATGTAGAGAGATTCCCGGGGCGACTCGTGATGGCGTCTGCCGATGCCCCCGCATTTGCCGGTGTCCGCAGCCCGATGGATCCCGATGGATTTCGGGCAGCCCGAGCGGTGCGACGGCCCGGGATGTGGGAGACTATGTGCCGAGTGCGATAGGAAAATCCGCGACTCTCCGGCCTGCTAGGTCGGGCATCATCGGCTTTGCCGGCGGAACGAAAGAAGTTGAAATCATTGATGGCACATCCGAAAGGGGGAATTGCGGGGCGCCAAGAGTTGGATACTTCACAAAGCGGCGCGCCCGGCAGCGACCGATCGTGCGT
>WGDQ01000043.1 GCA_015493185.1 Planctomycetaceae bacterium | reverse complement strand
GCGGTTCATTCATGCCATTGGAGCCAATGCGTTGTTTACCGCCGACGACATCGCCCGTCAGCCATATTGCCAAGCACGCGTGCTGTATATTGGCGGCTATTTGCTCATGCCCCAGCTCGAACCACAGGGCCTGCGAGATGTTTTTCGTGAGGCGCGTCGGGCCGGTGTCATCACGGTGCTCGATGTCGTGTTGCCCGAGGCAGCCGGGGCCATGGAACGTTTGGCACCGGTATTGAGCGAAACCGACGTATTTCTACCCAACGAAGACGAGGCAGCGGCCATCACCGGGCTGTCTGATCCACTGCAACAGGCCCAGGCGTTTCTCGATGCGGGGGCCGCCACCGTGGTGATTACCGCCGGTTCGCAGGGCACGTGGCTGGTATCGCAGCAAGAGCGGTTGCGGGCGGGCGTTTATCCAGTGCAGTTTGTGGGCGGCACGGGCGCCGGCGATGCGTTCGATGCCGGCTACATCGCCGCGCTGCTGCAAGGCAGCGACGCCCGCGAGTGCTTGCGGTGGGGTAGCGCGCTGGGGGCCAGTTGCGTTCGCTCGGTGGGTGCCACGCAAAGCGTGTTCACCCGCGACGAAGCCGAAGACTTCATGCGCCGCCACTCACTGGAGATCGAAGCCGTTTGAGGCGCCCTCCCGCGCCGGGCTGGCTATCGCTACCATTGAGATAGGCACCTGCTGTCGTCGAGATAAAAGCCGAAAAAGAAGCGAAGAAGCGAAAACGAAGATGAAGATGTCGTGCCGCCGAAGCTGATTGGCGCAATCATGCTTTTCAGACGGCGCTCGGCGCTGCGTCGCAGCTTGATTTTTTCGGGTGCTCGCTTTTGCAAGCTGTTCGCTCGACCGCGCACTCCCGAAATACTCTTATCCGAAAAAATAGCTGTCGCTTGTTGGTCGTTGCCCTTTGTTTTCAACCAAGGCAGAACACGAAGGGCCGATGGATTCATTGCAATAGGGATGACCGTTTATGACACGCGTTGCCATTATGGGCGCCACGGGCTATTCGGCCCTGGAGCTTCTGAAGATTTTGCTGCGGCACCCCGAGGTTGAAATCACCACGGTCACAAGCCGGCAGGAAAACAATCCGCACATCGCGATGGTGCACCCCACATTGGCCGGCAGAATCGACCTGAAGCTCGAGGATCTCGGCCCCATTGCTGTAGCCAGTCGGGCCGAGTGCGTCTTCAGTTGTCTGCCGCACGGCGTGAGCCATACGATCGTGCCACACTTGCTCGATGCTGGCGCGCGTGTGGTCGACTTCAGTGCCGACTATCGCCTGCCCGACGCCGAGACATACCAAAACTGGTATGGCCAAAAGCACAACGACCCGAAGCACCTGGGTGAGGCCGTGTATGGCCTGCCTGAGCTGTTTCGCGACGCGATCGCCCCGGCCCAATTGGTGGCCAATCCTGGTTGTTATCCGACGTCGGCCATTTTAGCGTTGGCCCCCCTGCTTCAGGCCGGCTTGATTTCGCCCAACGACTTGATCATCGACTCGAAAAGCGGCATCTCGGGAGCCGGCCGCACGCCGAAGCTCACAACGCACTTTCCCGAGTGCAATGAAAGCGTGTCGGCCTACAACGTCGGACGCCATCGCCATACGCCAGAGATCACGCACGTGCTGAGCACCACCGCGGGCAGCGAGGTGGAAGCCGTGTTCACGCCGCACCTGATTCCCATGGATCGTGGCATTCTTACGACAGCTTATTGTCAGCCCGTGGGCGAAGTGTCTGAAGACCGGCTGTTCGATGCCCTGCGCAGTTTTTACCGCGATCAGCCGTTTGTGCGGGTCGTAGACCACCTGCCGGCTACCAAAGACAGCTTGGGCACAAACTTCTGCGACATCACAGTGCGGGTGGTTGGGCGTCGCGTGTTGGTGATCAGTTGTTTGGACAATCTGATCAAAGGTGCGGCTGGTACGGCCGTGCAGAATTTCAACCTGATGTACGGCTTTCCGGAAGCAACCGCGCTGAGGTAGGCTGATCGCGCTGGCTGCGGTGCTGCGATTGCTATATTTGGGCCGTTTTATGGGCCGCCTTTGGGCCGTGCGATCATTAACCGTCTGTTGAAAAAACCACTCTGGCCGCGAGTGATCAAAAACTTTCACCGGCTCAAGCTCTGCGGTGCCCAAACCACGACTATCTCCGCAGATGTGGGGGCGACGCGTCGCCTTGACTGCCCGGTTTTGTCTGCCTCTGGTCCGACAAGAAGTGATTTCTCAACACAAAGCCGTTGTAACCCTCGATGGACGCCGTTTTGCCGTTTTGGCGAGTTGCACGCCGATGTCGATCGCACCGCTTCACTACAGGCGACCGCCGGCAGCATTGGTGTGGCGCTCATCCGTCGCGCGGCAACCGTCGGCGCGGATGAGCTGCGTTTGTTATCGACGATTCGGCGCAAACCGCTGCGAATATCGCGCGAACTCTTTCACTCCGGTTGTTCTCTTGCCGATCGTAGGCCATCGACCGTGGCAGCTCGACACGGGGCCGTTTGCTCCCTCCGGCTGGCATGGCCACGAACTGTTGTGAACGACGAAAGGAGATTGACTGGCAATGGATGAGACCAGCGTGAAATTGCCCGAGGGCTATCAGGCGGCAGGCGTACACTGCGGCATCAAACGTCGGACCGATCGCAACGACCTGACGCTCATTCGTTCGCAGCGGCCGGCTGTGGCCGCGGGTGTGTACACACAAAACGCCGTGTTTGCCGCCCCGGTGGCCTGGGATCGCCGTCTGACGCCAAGCGACGACATCCGCGTGATTGTGGCCAACTCGGGCAACGCGAACGCCTGCACCGGCGAGCGCGGCATGCGCGATACACGGACCATGGCCACTTGGGCAGCGGAACATTGCGGCACTAAAACGGAACAGGTGCTCGTGCTTTCCACCGGCATTATCGGCGAATATCTACCGATGGAATCCATTCGGGCCGGCATTGCCTCGGCGGCCGACGCTTTGGGAAGCGATACCGAGCATTTGAACAACGCGGCCCGCGGACTGATGACGACCGACACACGCCCCAAATTGACAGGTCGGACGCTTTCCATCGGAGGCAAAACGGGATGCCTCACGGCCATGGCCAAAGGGGCCGCCATGATCGGGCCTCGCATGGCGACCATGTTATCGGTTATTCTCACCGATGCCCGTATTGACGCAGCCCGAGCCCAATCGTGGTTGAGCGAGGCCGTAAATCAGAGTTTCAACTGCCTCAGCATCGACGGTCATATGAGCACCAACGATACGGTGTTGCTGCTGGCCAACGGCGCCGCGGAAGTCGAGATTGCCTGCGACGACGAGGCAGCAACGTTTCGCCAGGCATTGAACGATGTATGTGTTGAAATGGCGCGTGCCATCGCCGACGATGGCGAGGGCATCACGCACCTGGTAACGATTCATATCCGTGGGGCATCGAGCCGCGAAGCAGCCCACGCGATTGCGAAAACCGTGGCGGAGAGCCCTTTGGTGAAAACCGCACTCGCCGGTGCCGATCCCAACTGGGGCCGCATTGTTTCGGCGGTGGGCTATGCGCCGTCGCCGCCCGATCCGGCACGGCTCCGGCTCGAGATCAATGGCCATTTGCTCTTTGCAGACGGGGCCCCGGTGCCCTTCGATGCGGCTGCGGTTTCGGCGTCGATTCGAGAGCAGCGCGAGACCGAGATCTCGCTACAACTGGCCGAGGGCGATGCCGAGCTTCGTTTCTGGACAACCGACCTGACAACCGAATACGTACGGCTCAACGCCGACTACCATACATGATTCAGCCGCTGTCGCGGATACGTCTGGGAGCCGTCGTGTTGGCCGCCATCATTGTTGTGGCCATCGTGGGCTATCGCATCGCCGGATGGAGCTGGATCGATGCCATGTACATGGTGGTCATCACCGTGTCGACGGTCGGTTATCGCGAGCTGGGCCCCATGACGCCGGGGCTTAAAGTGTTCACCATGGTGGTGATTGTCGTCGGCATGTCGGCGGCTGCCTACACCTTGGGCGCCATCGTGCAAATGCTGGCTGAAGGCGAAATCGAACGCGCACTAGGACTCGTACGCATGACACGCGAAATCAGGCGGCTGAAAGACCACGTGATCATTTGCGGGCTGGGCCGCATGGGCCGCATGCTGGCCCAAGATCTCCAGCAGGAAAAACGCCCCTTTGTCGTCGTCGACCGCGACGCCCAGCGCATTGCCGAGGCTACTGAAGGTGGCTGGCTGGCCGTGCATGGCGATGCCACGGAAGAAGACGTGTTGCAAGATGCGGGCATCCAGCGTGCTCGAACCGTGGTCACCGCGCTTCCTAGCGACGCGGCCAATGTGTTCATCACGCTCACGTCGCGCAACATGAATCCCACTTTGCAAATCATCTCGCGCGGCGAATCGCCTTCTACTTGCAAGAAGCTTCAGCAAGCCGGGGCTACGCGTGTGGTGATGCCCGCCGCAATCGGCGCGCAGCGAATCGCTGCCATGATCATGCGTCCGTCGATCGTCGAGTTCATGGAACTGGTGGCCGGGCGACGAGGGCCGTTGGACGTGGGCATCGACGAGTTGCCTATTTCGCCCGGTTCCAGCCTGGTAGGAAAATCGGTCGAAGAAACCGAGTTCCGCCGCCGCTATGGCGTATTGGTGGTGGCGGTCCGCAGGCCCGACGGCGACGTGGTTTTCAGCCCCGAGCCCAGCTTCCGTTTCGAACCCGGCGACGCGGCAATCGTGATGGGCCGGCTCGAAAGCCTCGATCAATTCCGAAAGACTCATCTCCAAGCCGGCAGCGGGGCGGCGTCCTGATCTCGGCGGTCGAGCCACGCAGGCACTCCCGCAATGCGAGCGGGTGTCGCAAGCGGTGGAGTATTCTTCCCATTGCTTCCGGCCTGCTGTGCCGGAAATCCAGCTTTGAGTGGTTTGTGTTCCCCAAACCTCGCTAGTGCCACGCGCTCCCACGCGGCACCGGCCGCCCGGTCCCAACAGAGTCGGCACAACGGCGCACAGAGTTTGCTAGATCGTCTTGCGTTGCGCCGGGACCTTGATTTACATTAGGGATAGGTTCGCGGTATTGATGCGTAGAAGTAAGGGTTTCTTTTTGATTGCTTGAGGAACAGAAGATTGCTCTCCGAAAAAGAAGTCTCGCGTAGCTGGCGGAAGCTTTTCAAAACCAGCGAGCTTTCGGCTGATGTGTTGAACAAGGCCGAGGCTTTGATCGACGAATTGCGGCCGGAAAGTCCGTTGCGGCATCGTCTGACAACCGAGCTGGAAGAATTGCGGCATCGGTTGGATGAGAAAGAAGGCGTGGCCACATAACAAAACGTCGGCTAGTCACGCATTTCGCGTCGTCGCCTGTCGGACTGCCTGCTGCGCTCCGGCGGGACGACGCTTCTCAGGCTCTTGCGCTCCTGCGTTGCATACCAGAATCATCTGGCGTGCAACGTGAGTGACAAGGGCTTTTTCTTTAGAACCAGCGGACAAAACGCGTCGGAACAGCCGAGGCAGGCGGCTTTTCCGTAAGAATTGCGAGGTTCTGTCCGTCCGCTCTAAAGAGGTTTTTTCAGCACAAGACGCCACGTCGCCACGCTAGCGATTGACCACAACACCCACGTTCACGCCATGCATCCAAACGGCCTGGCGGTTGTCGTTGACGTCGATGCCCATGGTTGGCAGTCGGTATAGAACCAAATTGCTACTGCGGGCAATGCCGTCCATGTACATGCCGTTGTAGCCTACGGTGAACAAGATCGACCGCGTCACTTGAATGTCGGCCTTCACGCGCAGTTCGGCCAAGTTGCTGAATTCTTCTTCCTTCTCTTCGTTGTTGAACGAAATGGGATTGAACAGATACAAGGCGTTCTGTGTCGTTGTCCGGGGCCCAATCGTAGTCTGCGCATTGCCGTCTGGGTTGCTACCCAAGGTGCCTTCCTGGCTCAGACGCTGGAAGTTGAAGCCCGCCGTGTAACGCCCTTCAGCAGCTACGGTGAGGCGCCCATAGCTCTTGAACCAGCGGGCAGCGAGCTGGGGCCCGATGATGTCGTTCCGGGCTCGAGTGTACCAGAAGCTCTCAATGAGCGGGGTAGGCGAAAAGACACCGACTCCGGGCGACGTGCCCGTGTCTTGACCTCGATCGACGAGGAACCCACCTTTTGCATCCACGTTGAAGCGATCGTCAAATTGAAGGAATCGGACGCCGCCACCCAACTCGAATACCGAGCCGCGATGCGTTGGGTTGAGCCGCCGAAACGGCATCAGCTCGAACCCCCACAAATCGGTCGTGTTGCGAATAACCATTTCACTGAACGTTACCGGCAGGTCAACCAGGTCGTCTAGGTCGACAAAGAGCGGGTCCGTTATGTTGTCATCGATATCTGTCGGGTCGATTATCCCGTCGCCGTTGCCGTCGAGCATGCGACCAAAAACCGCGTCGTTATCTTGGTTGTCATCGACCGAGTCGACGCGGGTTTGATCGACAAAGCCTTGCAGCAAGCCAACGGTTGCCGTATCTACGAAGAATCCGCCGTTGATTGGGTCGTTGTTGAGGAAGACGAACGTCTGGTACTGATCGACAAACGCCACATCGGTGTCGCCGCGGCCGAATTCTTGTTCATGGCCCTTGATGCGGAAGCCGCTAAACCACCAGCCGAGGTGTCCGTCGACGTAGCCAAACTCGACGCGCTGCCCGCTGTGGAACTCAGTATTCAGGCTGCCGGTGTCGAAGCTGCTTCCCTGTGGTCGGATTTTTCCAGCGTCGTGTACGAACCGCACGAGTCCGGGTTCGCCGATCACGTCTTTCTCGGGCGCGGAGATCGACCAGTAGAGCCACTCCCAACTTCCGAAATACCCCTCGCGTGGTGCGGCATCGCCGCCATAGAGCGAAATGTCGGCCGGCGCGAACAGTTGCAAATCGCCGATCGGTAGCGGATCGCGCAGCAGGTGATGGCCGGGATCGGGCAATTGTTCGGCCCGTAGCCCGGTGCTAAAAGGATTTCCCGGACCTGCATAATGTTGGGCCGCAGCGTCCGACACCATCAGGGTCAGGAGTCCGCAGGCCAGCAAACAGCTTTTGATTCGATTCAATGCCATCGTTCGCGCCATCGTTGGTCGTCGAAGGTAAATCCCCCAGCGCGTATCGCCTTGGGCGAGGAAGTCCGCGCTCCGGTTTATGCGGGTAGTATCGGACGTGCCGCGCAGACCAGTTGAGAAAGAAAGCGAAAATCTGACGGTCGTGCCGCTTGTAAGCCGGTCAGGGGGTGCGTTTTGGTAAGATGGCGAATGTTGCACGACGTGCGCGGCGTCTACGTATCGGCAAACCAGGGCGTGAACGTGCCGCCTTCCCTGCTGTTGCAATGCCCCCACTTTCTCGTGTTGGCCAGCATTGCAGCCCAAGCATCGCGGCCCAGCGTTGCGATTGCATCACCCCCCTGTGCCGCAGCGTGAGAAGCCAGGACGGCGCAAATGGCCGTTTTCGTGGCCGCTTGCGCCCGCAAACGCTGCGCAAGCGTCGGGAAATCGCACACCGATGAGGATGCACGATGCCGATGCCGGCTGCTCGATGGGTGCGGTTTCCGCTGAAAGCTTCGCGATAGAGACGTCTGAATCGGCCACTAACAGGGGGGCTTGCTGCCAGCGGCGTCACGATCTTCCATCGCGAGCGTTGCCCGTGGCCGCGCCGTGTGAGCCGCCGTCTGATTTGTCATAATGAACGGCGTGAACAACAAGCTGCCAGCGATTCAGCAGCGACCAGCAGCACCGGCAAATCGCCGCGCCGCCAAGGTGGCTGTGCATTCCCTGCCCACCGCATCGCCCGGGAGAGGAGCACGAAGCGGATGGATTCGCCAGCTTGCATTTTCTTCACATCTCGCGTCGATCACCCTACCGCGCTTCCGACAATCTGGCCCTCGTAGTTGAGGAGACTTCTTCGCATGGGATGGTATGCCGACTACATTTTTCCGCGCATTCTCGAGTTCCTGATGAGTCAGCCCCATATGACACGAGAACGCCAGCGGGCATTGGGCGATATCGAGGGCGAAGTGCTGGAAATCGGTTTTGGCACCGGATTGAACTTGCCTCATTACCCGGAAAGCGTCGAGCGTCTTACGG
>WGDQ01000042.1 GCA_015493185.1 Planctomycetaceae bacterium | reverse complement strand
TTCGAAAAGCGGCTTACAGGTCGATAGCCGCGAGGGGCTTTTGCGGGGTGGCAAGCGGGGCCCTGCCATCGTGCCCGGCCGTCCAGAAGAAAGCCTGCTGATTCAAGCCGTCGCGGCACGAGCCGGTCGCGACGTGGTGGGTTCTGGTGCCCCTGTAGTGCCCGACGCCGCGTCCGATGCTCGTAAAACGACGCCCTCTCGCAAGAGCGGTTCCGTGCTGCGGATGCCCCCGCGTGGGCCGCTCGACGCGGCGGAGATCGAGGCCCTCGTACAGTGGGTACAGCTCGGTGCGCCGTGGCCCAAAACACGGCCGCGACCATCATCGGACACGAAGGCGAAAACCGACAAGGTCGCTTCGACGGTTAACGATTCCTCAAAGCCACCCCATCCGTCGCACGCCCAGAAGCAAGAGCCTGGCGACGGCCGAGCGGCCGCCGGCAGCAGCACGACACCAGCGCGATCGAAAGCGGCGGCAACGGCCGGCAACGCCTCGGGAGAATCGCACGAAGAACGTCCCAAGAACGCATCGAACGTCGATTGGACTGACGACGCAACCCCCGCTGGCGAAGACCAACCCACGGCTGCGAACGACCCGGCGACTGCTGCCGAGCACGACCTATCGGTGCATTGGGCTTTTCGCGGGCCTCGAAAGCGTTCGTTGCCCAAGGTGAACCAGCCGCAGTGGTGCCAGTCGCCCATCGACTATTTCATTCTGGCCAGGCTGGAAGAAGCTGGCTTGCAGCCTGCCCCGCCGGCTGACAAACGAACGCTCATCCGACGGGCCACCTACGACTTGATCGGCCTACCGCCCACGCCCGAAGAAATCGAGGCCTTTCTCAACGACCAGTCGCCCGACGCGTTCGCAAAAGTGGTGGATCGGCTATTGGCCAGTCCGCACTACGGCGAGCGTTGGGGCCGACACTGGCTCGACCTGGTTCGCTATGCCGAAACCGATGGGCACGAGTTCGACCCAGACAAGCCAGGTGCGTACCTTTACCGCGACTACGTGATCGAGGCATTCAACGACGATCTGCCTTACGATCGCTTCATTCAAGAACAGTTGGCCGGCGACCTGCTGCCCGAGCCGCGCCTATCGGGCGACGGCGCGCGACGCGCAAGCGATGTGGCGACCGCCTTCTACTGGCTGGGCGAGGTGCAGAACGTGCCGGTCGATCAGGCCGCTGCCGATGCCAACGTGGTGGAAAACCAGATCGACGTGATCGGCAAAACCTTTTTGGGGCTCACGGTTGCCTGTGCCCGCTGTCACGACCACAAGTTCGACCCGATCACAACCGAAGACTATTACGCGTTGGCCGGCATTCTGTATAGCTCGCGCCGCATGGTTCGCTGCGTCGACTCGGAATCGCGACAACGGGCCATCGCAGCGACACGAAAAAAGCTGGCCGCTTTGAACGAAGAAATCGCGCGTCTTTCGGCACAGCGAAAGCTGCTCGCCTCTCGCGACCGGCTCGCCAAAATGGCCGACCACCTGCTGGCGGCGCGCGAAGTCGTACAAGAGAAGAAACAGCACGGCCGCTCGTCGCAAGCCCGACGAAAAACCGCGGCGGACGATGAGATGCTTCGAACCGTTGCGGACCGCTTCGGTTTGCAGGTGCAGTTGCTGAACCGGTGGGTGTTGTTTCTCGAACAGGCCGTTGAAACGAAAGACCCCGTGTTCTATCCATGGGCCCGCCTGGCCGAGGCCGACGCGCGACGTTTCGATCGCCAGCGATTGGTGCTGGCCGAACGATTGTCGAGCCGTTTGCAGCAGTGGCGTGCTTCGGCGGATCGTCCGGCCGACGATGGATGCGAACCGTACGACGATTTCGAAGCGGAAACCTACACGAAGTGGCGGCCCGTTGGGGCGGCATGGGGGCGTGGGCCGGCGCGTCATGTTTCGCTGCGTTTTGCCGGCGTCGAGGGCCAAGGGTGTGCCAGCAGTTGGGGGGCGAGCGACGCCTTGGTGGGACGATTGATCAGCGAGCCTTTTACAATCACGAAGCCGTACGTCCACTTCCGCATCGCGGGTGGAAAAGACCGTCGGCGTTTACGGCTCTCGCTGATGATCAACGACCAGCCGCTCCCGGAAATCACCGCCACGGGCGAGGGCGACAATCGCCTGCGAAGCGGGTATTTCGAGGCCCAGAATCTGCTGGGACGCGAAGCGTATTTTGAACTTGTGGATGAAAGCACCACCGGGCACCTTGTGGTCGATGCAATCGCCCTGGCCGATGGTCCACCACCCGATGAAGAACCGCCGCCAAACGCCCTGGTGGTAGAACAGCTTCTTCGCCCAGAGCACGATACGCCGCGAAAGCTGGCGGCGGCCTACCAGCAGTTGTTCGTCGAGGCAGCCCGGCTTGTCGGTGAGCGGCTCGAAGCCCCGACGCGCCGCAGCACCCAAGACGCCGAACGGGCGCCTTCCGGAGCTTCGCAGCACGACGTTTGGTGGGAAGGTGAAACTCCTGAACAGAGCCAGATTATTGGTGTGCTGTTGTCCGAAGATTCGCCTTGGGCAGCTTCTGCCCCAACCGAAGCGGATCCGTCGACAGACGAACGACCCCAAACCCAACGACTGCAAGCGTTGCGCGAGGCACGGCGGGCGTTGGAACGCAATTGTCCGACATCGGCCATCGCCCTGATAACCGCTGAGGGGGTTCCGCACGACGTGGCGGTTCAAGAGCGAGGCAACCCCCACGACCCCGGCCCGATCGTGCCGCGCCGATTTATCGAGCAGCTCGACCAGCCGCATTTACCGCGCGTTGTGCAAGGCAGCGGGCGCCGGGAGCTAGCCCAGTGGATTGCCGATGCGAACAATCCGCTCACCGCCCGCGTGGCCGTCAATCGGATTTGGCAGCACCACTTCGGCCGCGGCATTGTGGGCACGCCAGAAAACTTCGGCGCGCTGGGCGAAGAACCGACGCATCCCGACCTGCTGGACTACCTGGCCTTGCGGTTTATCGAATCGGGATGGTCGTTCAAAGCGATGCACCGGCTGCTCATGCTCTCCAGCACCTACCAGCAGGCAAGCCAGCCGGATGAGCGGGCCGTGCAGGTCGATTCGGGCAATCGCCTGTGGCACCATATGCCCTTGCGGCGTTTGGAAGCCGAGGCCGTTCGCGACGCCATGCTGTGTGTGGCCGGCACGTTGGACCGCCGGCTTTACGGACCCAGCGTGCCGCTGCATGTGACACCGTTCATGCAGGGACGTAGCGTGCCGGAAACATCGGGCCCGCTCGACGGCGATGGCCGACGCAGTATTTACCTGGAGGTGCGAAGGAACCATCTCACGCCGCTGTTGCAGGTGTTCGACTTTCCGCAACCAACCACCACCACGGCACAGCGCAACGTGTCGGCCGTAGCGCCCATGGCGTTGGCGATGATGAACAACGAGTTTGTCGCGCAGCAGGCCGCCGCCTGGGCACGCCGCCTTTTATCAAACGACCAGAGCGACGGAGCCCGCATTCAGCGGATGTTCGAACAGGCCCTGGGCCGACCGCCTCGGGCGGATGAGCAGCGGCTGGCCGAGACATTTCTTGAGGAGCAAAAGGGCCGTTACAAGCACCTGGCGTCCGACGCACAGGATGCGACGCCGGAGCAGCGGGCTTGGGCCGATCTGTGTCACGTTGTGTTTCAATTCGGCGAGTTTTTCTTCGTGCGTTGACAAGCACGGGCCGTTGGGACTGGCGATGCGAGCCTCGCCCCGTCCCCTCGGGTCAAAAGGGTCGCGCGTTGGCTGGGCAGTTTGGCCCTCGCTAGAATTGAAGATGTTGGCAAATTTTGGAAAAGTTGGAAAAGGCTGAAAGAAAAAACCGGTAGGCTACGCAACCGGCGTGCTGTGTCATGTTGTGGCGCCGGCAAGCGACACGATACGACGCGAAACTTTTCGGTCGCCTTTTTTATCGAACCCGCCTCCCATGCAACACCGTGTGCCGCCACAAACGATTGAGCCACACGAAGCCGCGCGCATCGGCCGGCGCGAGCTGCTGTTTCGCTGGGCCAATGGCTTTGGCGGATTGGCACTGTGCGGGCTTCTGGCATCGTGCCGGCGCGACGCCACGACCCAGCAGCGCGGCGGACGCTCGAGGGGGGCTTCCGCGGCACGTCGGGCACGCAGTGTGATCTTTCTGTATATGGACGGCGGACCGTCGCAGATCGACACGTTCGATCCCAAACCGCGGCTCGACCGCGAAGACGGCCAGCCGATCAAAATGAAAACGCCCGATACGCAGTTTCGCATCGGTAAGACGGTGATGAAGTCGCCGTATCGGTTTCAGCAATATGGCGAGTGCGGCGCGTGGGTGAGCGAAATCTTTCCGCACCTGGCCACGTGCGTTGACGAGTTGGCGTTCATCCGCTCGATGGTCTCCGATCATTCGGAGCACACGGCGGCCAACTACTTCATGAACACCGGATCGCCATTGCAGGGGCGGCCGAGCATGGGGGCTTGGATCAACTACGGTTTGGGGTCCGAAGCCGAGGATCTGCCGGGTTTCGTTGTGCTGGAAAGTGGCCAGCTTCCGATCGGTGGCATGAACTGCTTCGGCAACGGTTTTCTGCCCGCCCGCTATCAGGGCACGTTGTTCCGTCATGGTGCGGCACCGGTCGCCGATCTGGTGCCCCATGAACCGACTCCCGAGCTGCAACGGGCCAAGTTGCGGTTGCTTGAGCAACTGCACCAGGGAGCCAAAGAGGCCTACGGTTCGTCGAGCCAGTTGGACGCCGTGATCGAGAACTATGAACTGGCTTTTCGCATGCAAACGGCCGTGCCCGAGCTGTGCGACATTCGCGATGAGT
>WGDQ01000041.1 GCA_015493185.1 Planctomycetaceae bacterium | reverse complement strand
GCTCGAACGTCCCGATGGGCTGCCTGGCTGGGAATTGTCGGCGGACTGATGTTGCCGGGCGCTGCACACAGCACGGCGTCTCGAGCACTCGCTGCGGCGCAGTCGCGGCAAACCCATGCGGCTGCTGATGCCTCGCACAAAGCGGTTCGTGGCGTCGCGGCGGCGCTGAAGCAGTTGGATGCATGGCTTGGCCACGATGCCAACGCCGAAATGTGGCGACGCTACCTGCGTGTGCAGCAGTTGCGAGAACAACTTCGCGCGGCATCCAGTGGCGAACCACTCGACCGACGTGCGTTGCAGGCCGTGCTGTCGCGATTTGAAAGCGATGCGCCAGGTCTGAACCTGCCGCGCATGGTGGCGGTGCGCGATGCACTGCGCCGCTGGATAGAGCAACTACCCGATGATGCAGGTGACCCGGCAAGCGAGCTTCCTCGCTGGATCCGTAACGCGAAGCGATCCTTCCGCGCGGCCTCGGACCGCGACGTCCGCCAGGCACGCCGTCGACTGCGGCAGGCCATGCGGCAGCTCGATCGTTTCCTCGCCCGTGGCGGGGCCTACGGGCAGCTGTGGCGCGAATATCTGCGATGGAGTGATTTACAGGCTGTGGTGGCCCAGCAACAGCAGCCGAATTTGCGGGCCCTGTTGGAGGTGATCCAGCGATACGAAACGGGCTATCCGGGGCTCGAATTGCCTCCGTTTCGCAACGTCGGCCGCGCGGCCAGGCAGTATCTTGAAGCGCTCTGGGCCGCGCGAAGTCGCGACGCCCGCAAACAGTACGAGTTTCAAATCGACCGTTTGGCTGAAACCATCGCGGCAGCCCTTCGTGACCCGACCACCGATCGCTGGCAACAAGTCGGCGCGCTGTTGGGGTGGTTCGATCAGCGCGGGCAGGCGGCCGAGGTGGTGCGGTTGATCCGTCGCCGCTACAGCCGGCCCAATATCTATTTGTTGGCGACCGAGGGTTTTATTTCTGATGGGCTGGCCGAGTGCGTTGACGAAACACGGCCGGTTGTGGATGTGATTCTGGGTACTTGTATCTCAGGCACAGGCCACACACGCGGCCGAGTGCGTTTCGATCTGGTTCCCAGCACGCGGCAAGCAGCCTTGGATGCCGTGTTTTTGGGTGCTACCGAAACCTGCACCGTGGGCCGCAATCGTTCGGCCCGCATCGGCGCGGTGGGCACCACGCGCATCGGCGCTCGAAAGCGTCTGGTAATTCACAGCCGCGGTTTGTCGGCTCGCCCCGCCCGATCGCGGGCCCGTACGTCGACGCAGATCACGGGCATTTGGTCGACGCAACCGCGACTGCGCGGGCGCTTGGTGCGGCGGATCGCCGAGCGAAAGACCTACGAGTCGAAGTGGCAAGGCGAGCAGATCGCTGCCCGACATGCGGAGGCACAATTCAACGAAAACCTGGACCAGCGCATCGATCAGGTGGTGCACGAGGCCAACACGGCCTTTTGGCAGTATTTTCGCGAGCCGCTGCTGAAGCGAGGCGATTTCCCGCAGCGACTGGCATTTTCGACCACCGATCGGCAGTTGGATGTTGTGGCCATGTACGCCGCGCGAAACCAGTTGGCTGCCCAGACCTCGCCCCCGCCACTCACCGGAACGCGGGAAATCGCCGTGCGGCTGCATGAATCACTGATCGACAACTACACGGCCCGTCTATTGGGAGGTGTGCATTTGGATCAAGCCGGCGTTCGCCAACGCTTGACAGACATTTTCGGAAAGGTGCCCGAGCGATTCGAACGCGAAGATGCCGACCGAGAACCGTGGTCGATCACCTTTGCCCGGCAACGGCCCGTTACCGTGCGCTTCCGCAAGAATCAGTTTGTCGTGGTGATCCGCGCCACGGAATTCACCTCAGGCGATCGTCGTGTGACGCCAATGACGATTCGCGCCACATACCGGTTGGAACACACGACCACGGCGCTTCGAGCAACGCGGTCGGGCGATTTGGAGGTTTTACCGCCCGATATCTACGACGCCATCGAGGCCGGCAAACCGGCACGGCGGATGTCGGTTCGCGAGCAAACGGGCGCGGCCCTGCTGCGCCGGCGATTCGCGAACATTTTCGAACCCCAACTCGAAGTCGATCGTTGGGTGCTGCCGGGTCGGCTCGAGCGATTGGGACCGTTGGGTCCCACACAGGCTGCTGCCGATCAGGGGTGGCTCATCATCGGCTGGCGCCGGCTACAGCCCGCGGCATCCGAAGATAAAGATGCGGAAAACGCCATGCGCACGGCCGCCGTCGCGGCCAAAAACGACGTTTCCGAATGAAAGGTAATGGAAGGCTGCGGCGCCACGATCTGAGTTTGGACGCCTGCGGCATGCCCGCGGCGTGTAGCCGCCGACCTCTCACGAGCGGCGTTGCGACCGTGCGGCAAGCGTGATCGCGCCGCGAGCAATTCGCCCGGTCGGTCGCGTCGCTCCAAGTGGGCGTGACCGGCCAAATGCTTGACCCCCTGCGCCGCAGCAGCCTAGCATGGAACCAGTGGCGGTGCAGCATTCTCGCTACGCTGAAGCGGGTGCTGTACGGCACCGAGACGCGAGGCGACGGCCAAGGCCGATCGTTTTCACGACTGCGTCGGACGGATCCTTTTATTCACGATCGTTTGTCGCAGGGTTGCTCTCAGAAATAAAGACGCAGCAACTGTCCTGTGTTCTGCGCGGCGAAAAGACCGAAGATCGATGTGAACCACGGAGCCGGCCAGCGATGAAGACAATGAATTTCGGGGCACGCCGTCGGGGCACATCGGCGCTTGCTATCGTCGCGTGGAGTTTGCTTGCCGCCGTTGCCGTGGCGGACGACTCGGCGTTGCCACCCGATGCGGCCGCGCAAGGGCCGGCTGCCTTGTCCAGAGGCACATCGTTGCAGCCGATCGCGCACGACCCGGCACGACGCAACTTCGGAGCGGTTCCGATACAGCAGGTTTCGCACCCGCGAAGCTATGCCCGATACTATCGGCCGTATGCGTATTACTACCGCCCCTATTCATGGTATTACCGCTCGCCATACGCCTACTATCGCTGGTCGCTGACGCCGTACTTTCCGCCGTATCGCTATTACTATGGCTTCTACCGGCCTCCGTACTTTGGGCCGTGGTACGGTTTCCGGTCGCCATATTTTGTGCCCCACTTCTACGGGCCGGGCTTCTACGTATATACCGGTCCGGTAGCCCCGCCGGGCAGCTACGTGGGGTGCTATTACTGGTGAGCGCGCGTCCAACTGGTCGGCGCACATGCTCCCGTGTGCCGCATGCGCCGAACACTGACTGATTGGGAATGACGATCGCCGATCGATGCGTGGCGTGGCAACGAACCGAATGCCCGCGTCAACCTTGCGCCAGGCGTTGCCGTAGCTTTGAATCAGGGGTTGGCGTGATCTTGAAGCCGGTGTTGGCGTGGCCCTGAACCGAAGCGTGCCGGTGCCGCGCTGAAACGGCCGCCGGCGCGGTTCGAATCGAACTGTGCAAACGGGCCGCTTGTTTGTTTGTCGCGACCCGTGGCACCAGGCTCGCAGATTTCCCGGCGGACAACGGCGATTTGGCCCGCCGTGCGTTTCTCAGCGAGTCAGGCCGACGAAGAAGCTGAAGTTCTCGATCTCGTCGCCGGCAGCATG
>WGDQ01000040.1 GCA_015493185.1 Planctomycetaceae bacterium | reverse complement strand
CAGGCAGATCGATCACGTTCCGATCGTATTTCGGCATTGCGAGTGCCGGCGGCCTCTCGATGCGCTGCGCAGCGAACTGCGCTTGCTGCTCGATGATCGCCGGCCCGATCTGCTGCACGCCAACAGCCTATCGATGGGACGGCTCGCCGGCCCGGTGGCTGCCGACCTGAAGTTACCGAGCATTGCCCACTTGCGCGACATCATAAGACTAAGCCGACGCGCGGTTGGCGATTTGAACTGCAACCGTCGCCTGCTGGCCGTGTCGCAAGCCACGCGCACATTTCATGTGGCGCAAGGCATCGACGCGGAGAAAACGCATGTCGCGTACAATGGCGTTGATCTTTCGCAGTTCCGGCCCCGAACCAAAACCGGCCTGCTGCATCGAGAACTCGGATTGCCACACGATGCGGTGCTCATTGGCGCAATTGGCCAGATCGTGCAGCGCAAGGGGTGGCTCACCTTTGCCCAAGCTGCCAGGCAGATTGCACTCCACCAACCGCAGGTCCATTTTGTGATTGTGGGGGCGCGATTCTCTCAAAAGCCCGAAGCGGTGCACTACGAGCGCCGACTCAGGGCATTGGCTTTCCAGCCGCCATTGATGGGCCGATGGCACTGGCTCGGTACTCGTGGCGACGTAGACCAGATTCTCAACGAGCTGTCGCTGCTGGTACACACTGCCCGGCAAGAACCATTGGGCCGCGTACTACTCGAAGCCGCCGCGACAGGCTTGCCGATTGTGGCAACCAACGTGGGCGGCACGGCGGAGATTTTTCCGCCGGATACCGGTTCGGCATGGCTCGTGCCTCCCGACGATCCCCACGAAACCGCGCACGCGGTGCTCACGTTGCTGCGCACCCCGGAACATCGTCTCGCCATGGGGCAGGCGGCCCGACATCGCGCCGAAACCGCCTTCGACGCACGACACGCAGGCCGAATGCTATTGCAGTACTACCGCGATACCCTCGCGGCATCGGGTTGCTAAAGCGGCTCATCGTCCGTGCTGTTATGCAACCCGCTTGTCGCAGCACGTCGAGTGCACGACGTGCTACGAAACGCGGCCGGGGCCATTCCGGCATATGATTGTCGGCCCGCAGATGCGTGTCGCACGAATTCCACTAATGCCCTTGGCGAGTCGACGTTTGACCAGCAAAATAAGGAGCAGCCTTGGCACGGCATGTTCGGGCCCGCTCGCATCTTGGGCGTGCGGAATCGACGGGCGCCAACGGCTCCCGTTGCTGCAAGCGCGGCGAGGCATTTTGCTGGGGAAGTCGGTGCCGGTGGTTCCTTGTGTTATGGACCACCTTATTGGTTGCCCTTTCTGTCGGGCAGTGCGACCGATTTAAGCCTGCGAACAAAAGGCCCATCACAAACGCGGCAACGATCACCGCAGTGAAAGCCGCGATGTATAAAGGTGGCTGGCGTTGGATTTGAAGCGATCGAAAATCGTCGAAGCCTATCGACGCCGCACTCCTGGCTCGGCCGAGCTTCATCGGCAGGCGCTCGATCTATTTCCCAGCGGCGTTACTCACGACGGGCGTTACCTCTGGCCGCACCCAATCTATGTCGAAGAAGCGCGGGGCTCGCGCAAATGGGATGTCGACGGCCATGAATACGTCGACTACGCGGGCGGTCATGGTGCCTTGCTGCTGGGGCACAATCACCCGAAAGTTGAGCAGGCCATCGAGCATCAGCTTCACCGTGGCACGCATTTTGGGGCGGGCCACCGCTTGGAAATCGAGTGGGCGCGTTGGGTCCAGCGGCTCGTTCCCACGGCTGAGCGCATCCGTTTTACCAATTCGGGTACCGAGGCCACGCTTTTAGCTATTCGTTTGGCCCGGGCGTTCACCGGTCGCGAAAAGGTGCTTCGCTTCGCCGGTCACTTCCACGGCTGGCACGATCATGCCGCTTTTGGCGTGAAGTCGCACTACGACGGGAGTCCCACGCCGGGGGTTCTGCGCCAGTTGGCCGAACAGGTGGTGCTGGCTCCACCTGGCGACATCGACGCCACCGCCCAGCAGTTGGCTCGCAACGACGTAGCGGCGGTCATCATCGAGCCAACGGGTGCCAGCTGGGGACAAGTGCCGGTCGCTCCCCAGTTCGTTCGAGCACTTCGCGATCTCACTGCCGAACATGGGGTCGTGTTGATTTTCGACGAGGTGATTACCGGCTTTCGCGTGTCTCCAGGGGGTGCCCAAGCCGCGCTGGGCATCCGGCCCGATCTGACGACGCTGGCCAAGATATTGGCCGGCGGCCTGCCCGGTGGGGCTATTGTGGGCCGCCGCGAAATACTCGACTACCTTGCTTTTCCTGACGAATTCTCGGATCCGCCGGCATCGCGGCGAGAAAAAATTGCCCACCATGGCACCTACAATGCCAATCCCGTTTCCGCGGCAGCCGGTGTTGCCACCTTGGAAATCGTTGGCACCACCGACGCTTGCGAGCGGGCCAACCGTTACGCGGCGCGGCTTCGCGAGCAGATGAACCGTGTGTTGCGCGAAGAAAACGTTCGCTGGGTCGTCTACGGCAGCTATTCCGGTTTCCATATATTCACCAATCCGGAGGGGCTTTCGATCACTGCCGACGATATCGAGGCATACCGTTGCGACTATCGCGTGCTGAAGGCTCCGCCGCGGCCGGAGTTGCTCATCAAGCTAAGGCTTGGCATGTTGCTTCACGGTGTCGAGATTTTCGTCTGGCCCGGTGGTCCAACTTCGGCTGTTCATACCGAAGACGACTTGGAACGCACCGTTACGGCGTTTCGAAGCACATTGCGCATGCTGAAAGCCGAGGGAGAGTGTTGAGCCGAACGTCTGCTTCTTTCTGGTTTGCATCGCATAGCCGGCAGCGTGGCTGGCACATCGGCTTTCGAAAGGGTTCACGTCACAACCGGCAATTGCGACCTTTGCGGTCCCTGAAAAACGAACCGAGGTAGTACCTTATGGTCCGCATCAAGGAAATCGCGCTCGGCAAAATGACGCGTCGCGAATTTCGCCAGCGCATGGCCGCCGGTGAGCTTCAGGCCTGCATCATTCCCGTTGCGGCGATCGAGCAGCACCTCGAACATTTGGCCATGGAACACGACTGGCGGAGCGTTTGCGAGGTGGCACTGCGTGTTGCCGATCACTTGCATCCGCACGTTGTCGTGGCCCAAGGCCTTATGGCGGGTATCAGCGAACACCATATGCGGCATCCCGGCACGTTGTCGTTGCGTCCGGGCAGCTTTCTGGCCGTGCTTTACGACCTGATCGATAGCATGGCCCGGGCCGGGTTCGAAAACATCCTGGTTCTCAATGGTCATGGCGGCAACATCGAGCCCTGCCGCGGCGTGTGGGGACAATTCGTGCAGCTTTCACAAACCAATCTGCACTTCCTGCCTTATTGGGAAGTTCTCACCGAGGAGGACGCCAAACGGCATCTGAAAAGCGGTGCTATTCCGGGGCATGCCCAGGAGTTCGAAACCGCCATCGCCCTGTCGGCCTTCGCAGAAAACGTAAGAATGGATGCGAGAACCGATCAAACCGATCCCACGCCCGCCTTGGCGACGCCCGAAGCAGGGCACGACCTGCTGCAACTAATCGTCGAACGAGTTGCTCGCTATGTTCAGGAGATGATCGACGGTAAACGCGTCGCCGAAATGCCTCCCTTTCATCCGTAAAACGTCGGCCCGTCGCACGCACTGCCGACTTCGATAGGTAGGCCGACTGCCGCTGGTCGTTGCGTCACAACGGCCGGACTTCAAACAACGCCGTCGCCGACAATGCAATTTGTTTCAACCACAGCATGCGCGTTGAAAAAACGCCGCTCGCCCGCGAGCCGTTGAAACGGGATCGTCGCCACGTTGTCCAAAGCT
>WGDQ01000039.1 GCA_015493185.1 Planctomycetaceae bacterium | reverse complement strand
GTCGGTCCCCCGGACGCGAAGCGCCGCGCCGGGGCGCGCCGCACCGGCTGCTTGTCTCTCTGCGAGCCGCCGAACGGCGTGGGCTGCCGCGGCTCACTGCATCGCATCTTGCGCACTCTTTCTGCTCGCCGAGGGTTGCCTGAACGTTCAGGACCGCGTGGGCAGAAGGTTGAAGTTTTCACGTCGACTTTTCCGATGCTGATCGTGTGCGCGATTGCGCCGACTGTTGCGCGCCGTGTCTCTCGCCCGTCGTTTTGCCGCAGCCAGGAGTCGTCGATGTATCAAGAGCATTGGGGCCTGACCGACTCTCCGTTTCAACGCTGCATGATCGCGCAGCGTTTGCTCAAGAGCCCGCCGCACGACGAGGCATTGGCCAGGCTGCACTTTCTGGTCGAGCGCAACCGACGGCTGGCCCTGCTTACCGGACCACCCGGTTGCGGCAAAACGCACGTGCTGGCGCTTTTTGGCGAAACGATGCGCCGCCGCGGCGCGCAGGTGGTTCGCCTCAACCTGCGCGGCCACGACGCTCATCGCTTTTTGTGGGAGGTGGCCGTGGGCCTGGGCGCCAATCCGCGGCATCACGACTCGGCCTTCGTTCTGTGGCGGCGGGTCGAAGATCGCCTGGCGGCCAACCGCTATCAACAGGTGCTCACCCTGCTGTTGTTCGACGATGCCTTTCGAGCCGACCGCGCGGTGCAAGAGCACATCGTTCGCCTGGCATCGGCTGAGTTCTCCTCCGAGGCCGCGCAAACGATCGTTCTGGCGGGGCTCGAGCAACAAGTCGGCCTGCTGCGGCCCGAGCTGTTGGAACTGGCCGAGTTGCGCATCGAGCTCGAGCCCTGGGACCAGGAGCAACTGGCACAGTATTTGAACGACGAACTAACCCGAGCCGGCGCCCGGCAGTCGGTTTTCAGCCCCGACGCGGTTTCCAAGCTGCTTCAGCTTTCCGGCGGTCTTCCGCGCCGCGTGAACCAATTGGCCGAACTCTCGTTGCTGGCCGGTGCGGGGCAGGGCGTCGAACGCATCGACCCGGAAATGCTCGAAACCGTTTACGAAGAGCTCAGCGCTGCGGCCCTGGCCGATGACCGTGGCGGTTGACGCGCTCCGGCACAAGCGACGCCCTCGAACCACGCCCCCGCCCAACAACCGACGTCCGGCGTTCGCCCCCCGTCTCGGCCAACGCACTCCGCGCGGTGGCGCAAAATAGCCGAGGGCTCTCGCCTATCCGTCCCGGGCCGGGGTTTGAGGTTATCTGTCGTTTTTCTCCGCACCGGCAGCCGTCCGCTCTGGGAACAGCAGCTCAACACGGTCTTACAGCCCGCTGGCATGCATGCAAGCTGACAAGCCGGGCTCCGCCCGCAGCCGGCAATTTGCGAAAGCGGTACCCATTCGGCACCCGTTGTCCGGCAATCGCAATCATTGTCTGGCAATCGCAGCGTCGGTCCGCGGCAGAAACCGGCTCCCGGAAACGCGGGAAGACGCTCGCCCCAGCGGCAGTTGGACTGGCAAACAGGGGGCTGCACACTAGAATGGGGCAGAAGCCCGTCGGCATGCGATTGTCTCGACCCCGCGGGCGGCACGGTCCGCTCGGCTCGTGGCCACCGGTGATCGTGCTCGGTGGCCGACCTTCGCACGCGATGGCGGGCCGCTTCGAAATTTGTCGAAAATATCTTCTGCACGAGGCCAATCGGCACTGTGAGCCAAACCCCCACCGCGCCCAAACCGGCTACCGCGCAAGCGGGCACCCACATCGATCTGAAGGACCCCGTATTGGCGGCCTTCCTGGCTTGGCTCTGGCCAGGGGCCGGCCATTTGTATCAGGGGCGTCGGGCAAAGGGCGTGCTGTTCATGGTTTGCATTCTGGGTACGTTCTTCTACGGTCTCTATATCGGCGAAGGCCGCGTCGTTTACGCCGCATGGGGCGGAACCCACCAACGCTGGCCCTACCTGTGCCAGCTTGGTGTCGGATTGCCGTCGTTGCCGGCGGCCATCCAAACCTATCGGGTCAAGCAGGGCAAGCAGCCGCTATTTTCCCCCCGCTTCATGACACCGCCCGAGGTTGTTGTGCCCGACAAGTTCCGCCGCTCGATCCAAACATGGGATCTCGACACCGAGCAGCGCCGGCTTCATCGCTATTTCGAGTTCGGCACCGTGTACACGATGATTGCCGGCTTGCTGAACATCCTTGTTGTTTACGACGCGCTGGCCGGTCCGGCCTTCGAGCACGAAGAAGACGACGCGAAAAACGGCCGAACGGGAACCGATCCCGACGATCCCGCAGCCGATCGGCCGGAGCAGCACCGACAAACCACTTCCTAGCATCCTGGCATCGCATCGCCGCAACACCGGGCAATGCGTCGCTTCACCCGCCTGGTCTGCGGCGAACAGGCCGCGCTTGTTCCCACTGCCGGAGAATCGATCCCGTGTTGTTGGCCCTGCGTTTTCCTCTGTTGGCCATGGCCGATATCTGGTTCGCCTTGCCGCTGATCGTGGCCATCAGTCTGGTGTATGCGGCCACGCGCCACGAGGCCATGTCGGCCATTCTGCCCCGCGCGGCCCGGGTGGCCGGTTGGATCACGGCCTTCATGGCCGTTGCCTTCGCCCTGTTGGCGTTTATCAGCTCGCGGTTGTAAGCCGAGTCGCAATTCAACCTTCAACCGTGTGAAGTTGTCTTGTCGTCGCTCGACAGGCCGACCGTGTGAAAAAGATGCACAGCGATCAGACCTGCTGACAAACGCGACTGAATCTCTGTGTATCTTTAATCCCTGTGTGTCTTTCGCCGCCCATCGAGCTTCACCGTTGCTTCGATCGGCTCAGTTGTTCCTGAGAAGGTGTCTTCAATATCGCATCCATGCCCGGTGTATTATCGCCTGCTCATTGCCGTGCACGATCGGCGCATTGTGGAACCAGCGCCCCGGCGCCAAGGCCGGCCATTGGCATGAGCGACCCGTCGAACAAGCCCAGTGCGTTGCACAAACCGCGCGCATTGGGCCAGTCGGGCCCGTCGAGCAAACCGTGTGCATCAGGCAACCCACGGACCGTGGGGCAGGGCCGCGCTGTCCGTCGCTTTATCGGCAATGCGCGACCCGGCGCGTTGCCCGCAAGCCGCGCAACGGGTAAAAATGTCGCCTTCCCATCTCCGGCCGTCTCGTGCGTTGCTCCAGCACCACGCGCCGGCGAGCAAAACAGGCAGCCAATCGGATGAAAGTCGTGGTCTTGGGTGCGGGCACCGTCGGCAGCTCGATTGCCGAATTGCTCTGTCACCACCGACACAGCGTTACCGTTGTCGATAACGACCCTGAGAAGGTGCGCCGCCTGAACGAGCGGCTCGATGTCCGCGCGCTGACCGGGTCGGCCTCGGGATCGAGCGTTCTGTTTCAGGCCGGGGTGATCGGCGCCGATCTGTGTTTGGCCATGACCGGCGAAGACGAAGTGAACCTCGTGGCCGCCAGCATTGCCAAGGGGTTGGGCACGCGCCGCTCGGTGGCCCGCGTTTATGGTCCGGTGTTTCGCGATCTGAGCACCTTCGACTACCAGCGGCACTTCAATATCGACCGGCTCGTGAGCCTCGAACATCTTTCGGCGGTCGAACTGGCCCGCGGCATCCGCACGCCGGGTTCCGTGGCGGTTGAAAGCCTGGCCCGCGGCGAGCTGGAAGTGCAAGAACTCGACGTCGGCCAACGGACCCGCGCGGCCGGAACGTTGGTGCGCGACCTGGGCCTGCCCAAGGGGGTGCGCATTGCTTCCATCCAGCGCAACGGCAGCGTGAAAATCGCAGCGGCCACCGACCGGCTCGAAGCCGGCGATCGCGTGACCATTATCGGCAGCTCCGGATCGCTCGATACGGTTAAAGACTGGTTCCAACGCAAGCCGCCGCCGAAGCAGCGCGTCTTCGTCGCCGGCGGCGGCGAAACAGGCTACCACGTCGCCCAGATTCTCGAAACCGGCCGCTTCCACGTCACGCTCTTGGAAAGCGATCCCGACCGCTGCAAGTTCCTCGGTGCCCATCTGGCCCATGCCACCGTGGTGCGCGGCAACGCGACCAGCCGGCAAACGCTTGAAGAGGAACGGGTCGGTTCGGCCGATGTGTTCATCGCTTGCACCGGCGACGACGAAGACAACATCATGGCCGGCGTCGAGGCCCGCGAACTCGGCGCCCGCACCATCATGGCCATTGTCGGGCGGCCCGACTACGCCAACGTGGTTCATAAACTGGGTATCGACCACGTGGTCAGCCCGCGTCAGGTGGTGGCCAAGCAAATACTCGGCTACCTCACCACCGGACCCGTGCTATCGCAAACCAAGCTGGCCGGCGGCGAAATCAACGTGCTGGAAATCGAGGTGCTCGAGGGCGTGCTGGCCACCGAGCACGTGTTGGCCCAACTACCGCTGCCCGCACAGTGCGTGGTGGCCGCCGTCATTCGCGAAGACTATGTGCGCGTTCCCGGTGCCGACGACCGGTTGCGGGCAGGCGATACGGTGGTCATGCTGGTCGAAAATCGGGCCGTGACCGACGTGCTGCGTTTGTTCCAAAACGGCGGCCGCTAATCGTCGGCTTTTTTTCCGCTTCGGGGCTGCCTGCACGGCGATCGTGCAGTGCGTCCGTTGTGCGGTCGGCCCGTTTCCCTGGTGTGTTCCGCCCGGCGGTGTGGCTTTCCCTCTCCTGAACGTCTCATCACGCCCTCCCTTTTTTTGCCGAATCGCGTCTGGCCCGATGAACTTTCCGCTCCTCTACCGGCAGCTTGGTGTCATATCGCTGTTGATCGGGGCATCCATGGCCTTCAGCCTGCCCTGGACACGCTACGACGGGCCCCGCTCGCCCGATGGCTTTTTCGGCCTGCTGGCCTCGATCGCCATTTCGCTGGCCGTCGGATCGGCCCTGCTGTTCTTGGGACGCGGCGCCAAGGGCCTGCTCTACCGCCGCGAGGCGATGGCCGTCGTCGGCCTGAGCTGGATCTTGGCCACCGTGCTGGGCGCGTTTCCCTATTTGCTCAGCCGCAGCTATCGCGACCCACAGCAGCCGATGGGCATTGCCGACGCGCTGTTCGAATCGCAATCGGGATTCAGCACCACGGGGGCCACGGTGCTCACCGATCTCGAATCGCCCGAGCTCGTGCCGCGATCGATCCTCTTCTGGCGATCGACCACGCACTTTTTGGGTGGCTTGGGCATCATCGTGCTGTTCGTCGTCATTCTTGGCCAAGGCTCTGCCGGCAAGGCGCTGATGCGGGTCGAAATGCCCGGACCTAGCCAAGACACACCCCAAGCCCGCATGCAGCACACCGCCTGGGTGCTGTTCTTCGTTTATCTGGCGCTCAACGGCCTGCTCACGCTGCTGCTGTGGCTCGAGGGGCTGAGCCTTTTCGACGCCCTGTGCCATGCCTTCGGCACGATGGCCACCGGCGGATTCAGCACCTACAACGCCAGCGTGGGGCATTTCGCTTCGCGAGCAGGTCTCAACGGCGCGTTGGTCGAGGGCACGATTCTGCTGTTCATGATCTTGGCCGGCACCAATTTCATGCTGCTCTACTATGTGATTCTGGCCCAACCCCGCAAGCTGCTGGCCGACGTCGAGTGGCGGGCCTATATCGGCATTATCGTTCTGGTCACGCTCATCGTTTGCGTGCTCGGCTTGCACCACGAAGATTTCGACAGCCTGGGCAGCGCGCTGCGATACGGCAGCTTCCAGGTGGTTTCCATCATGACCACCACCGGCTACGGAACGCACGATTTCAACGAGTGGAACAGCTTCGGCCGCGCCGTGTTGTTCCTGCTCATGTTCGTGGGTGGCTGTGCCGGCAGCACCGGTGGCGGGCTGAAGGTGATCCGGCACATCCTGTTTCTCAAAATCTTGTGGCTCGAAATCGAACGCGCCTACCATCCCAGTGTGGTGCGGCCCGTGCGGCTCGGCGGCAAGGCGATCGAAGACGACGAGCTGCGCCGCAACATTCTTGTTTACTTCGGTCTGGTGCTGGTGATTTTCGTTTTCAGTTGGATGATCGTTGTCACGGCCGAGCCCGACGAAACCTGGCTCAGCAAAAACCATCCGGTGAGCAACAAACTGATCGACAGCGCCAGCGGAGTGGCCGCCACATTGAACAACATCGGCCCGGGTCTGGGCACCGTGGGCGCTACGCAAAACTACGCCCACTTCAGCCCCTGGACCAAGCTGCTTTTCACCTGGCTGATGATGCTCGGCCGACTCGAACTGTTTGCCATACTGGTGTTGTTCGTGCCCGGCTTCTGGCGCAATCAATAGTGCGCCGCGCGTGAAGCAAAGCGCGCGTGAAGCAAAGCGC
>WGDQ01000038.1 GCA_015493185.1 Planctomycetaceae bacterium | reverse complement strand
CTGCAACGATACGCAAGAGGCAGAGCCGGTCGAACCGTAGCCGCCACGGAAACCTATGCTTCTAAAGGCGACCTCTCTGGTCGCCTCTGCTGATCTGCATTTTCTGGAAAACCCAATTCCTGAATCACAAAGTCGATCGGGCGCGCCCATGAACCAGCCTGTAGACTCCTCCTTTGGCGATCTCGCCTCGCAAAGCCCGCGCACATCTGTGCCGGTGTGCCCCCCTCCCCTTCAAGACAACGCAGACAGTGCGTTGACGGGTGCCGCAGACGTTTCACCGCCGCACGCCTCAGCAGAAGAGCAAACGCGGCGCACGTTGCACGTGATCAATGGCGAAGATTACTCGGGCGCCGAGCGAGTCCAAGATTTGCTAGCCATGCGTTTGCCAGAGCTGGGATACAAGGTGGCCTTCGCTTGTGTCAAACCCGATCGATTTGCCAATGCCTACGAAGCCAAAGCAACGCCGTTGTACGAAACCCCAATGCGGGCTCGGTTCGACCTCCGACCGGCCTGGACTTTGGCCCGCTTGATTCGGCAAGAGGGGTTTTGCCTTGTGCATGCCCATTCGCCTCGGGCTGCGCTGGTTGGCAGCCTGGCAGCCCGGCTAGCGGGCGTGCCGCTGGTACATCATGTGCACGGACAAACAGCGGTCGACACCGTGGCATGGTGGCGCAAGTGGATCAATGCCGTGGCCGAGCGTGCAAGTCTTTCCAACGCCGGCGCGGTGATCGCGGTATCTGAAAGCGCCGCTGAGTATATGTGTGCACAGGGAGTCGCCGCCGCGAAAGTTCATGTGGTGCCCAACGGTGTTCCAAGTCCGCCGATGTTGCCAGAGCGACCGCGTCCAAAAAAACCATGGGTAATTGGATGCGTGGCGATGTTCCGACCTCGCAAAGGAATCGAGGTCTTGCTCGACGCCGCGGCCAGGCTGCGAGACCGAGGATGCCCGATCCGGCTGCGAATGGTCGGCCGTTTCCAGTTTCCTTCGTACGAAGCACAGATCAGGCAACACGTGAAGGCGCTCAAGCTTGAGTCGCTCGTTGATTGGGTGGGCTTCACCACCAATGTGCACGCGGAGCTGCGCGAAATGGATCTGTTCGTGCTGCCCAGCGTATTGGCCGAAGGGCTGCCCATGGCCGTGCTCGAGGCGATGGCCTGGGGCGTGCCAGTGATCGGCACTCGTGTAGCCGGCACGCTCGACACAGTGCGTCATGGTCACGATGGCGTGCTGGTCGACCCCGGCAGTGCCGACCAGTTGGCTACAGCGATCGAACAATTCGTCCATGGGCATTGGAACTGGGACTCGCTCCGTCGAGAAGCCTACAACCGGCAGGTCGAGCGGTTTTCTGATCGCAGCATGGCGCAAGGAGTCGCTCAGGTTTACGAACGCGTGCTGTGTCCACAGTACCGATCGGCAGTCACGTCGCGGGCCGTCTCATCATTGGTGTGAAGGCCCTGCTGCGTGCTCGCTCGCGAGCCATAGCAGCAATGGCAAATACATTTCCGAGCATCGAGCTAAAGGAAGAACGGGTCTGATGAAAATCGCCATGCTTGGCCAAAAGGGCATCCCGGCGCATTCAGGTGGGGTGGAGCAGCACGTCGACATTTTGAGCCGCGAACTGGCTGCCCGCGGGCATGAAGTGCTGGTGTATTGCCGCGGTTGGTATTGTGGCGGCGAACTCGAACCGTTTCAGCGTGCGAACGTCCGCCGCATATTTACACCGGGCATTGCGACGAAACACCTCGACGCGATCACACACACGCTAACCGCTTCGATCGACGTGGCGTTGCGGCGGGCCGATGTGGTGCACTACCACGCCCTGGGACCAGCCGCGCTGGCGCCGCTGGCTCGCCTGGCCCGCTTGCCCGTGGTGGTTACGGTGCATGGTCTCGATTGGCAGCGGGCCAAGTGGGGACGGTTTGCCAAAGGTTGCCTGCGATTGGCCGAACGGGTGGCGGCGCGCAGCGCCAACCGACTGCTGGTGGTCTCGCCCACGCTTTGCCAGCATTTCGCCCAACTCCACCATGCCGAGGCGACGTTCGTAGCCAACGGCGTGGTACCGATTCCGCGCCGCGAGCCGGATCGCATGACCGAGTGGGGCTTGAAGCCGAAGCAGTACGTGTTGTGCGTGGCGAGGTTGGTTCCTGAAAAAGGGCTCCATTACCTGATCGAGGCTTTCACCGGCACCGATTTGGACATGAAGTTGGTCATTGCCGGCGGCGGCGAATTGAACCCCGGTTACGAAAAACAGCTAAAAGCCATGGCCGACCAGCGCGTCGTGTTTACCGGTGCGGCCGACCGCGATTTGCTCGCCGAACTTTACTGGAACGCACGCTTGTTTGTGTTGCCCAGCGATCTGGAAGGCATGTCTATCGCACTGCTCGAGGCAATGAGCGTGGGGCTGCCCGTGCTGGTGAGTGACATCCCACAAAATGGCTGTGTCGTGGAAAGCGACGAATGGACGTTTCGCGCCGGCGATGTGGCCGACCTGCGGCAAAAGATGCTCGAACTCCTAAGCGATCCTGAGCGGCTCGCCCGCAACGGAAAGTCGGCCTCGCAGCGTGCCGAGGCTTGGAACTGGTCGAGTGTGGCCGATCAACTCGAACTGATCTACGCCCAATGTCTTGAGCATGCAAACGCGACCGGACGAGAACGCGGAGCATCGTGGCCTTCTACTCCGGCCAACGTGTTGTCGAAACCCGCTGATTCGAGCCGGCCTGCGAACGAAATCGAAAAGGCCGCTCATTGAGAGTGTGAAGCGTGATCGCTTGATGGTGCGGTCGATCTTCGTTCGCCCGATGCGCTAGAGCGCCCCTACCACGCGTGCGCTGGTGCAAAACGCGGGGGCGAACGGTATCTTGCAGGGAATGGCTGCTGCCGGGCAGCGCGTGCTGCGCATGTGTGGGCAGCATTTCCGACGCCTTGCGCGGCTTGGCTTGCCCAACCGCCGGTTGCCGATTGCCGGCTGCGGGTTGCCGGTGGCAACCGGGGCTGGCCCGTATGGCTGAAAGCACCGCTGTAGTTTGTCGGTTCTTTTGCCGTTTTTTTGCCATGCTCGGCCGCAACGCGCCGGCGCGGTTTTCCGTTGGCACGAGGCCGCAACGCCGCTTGCAGCGCACCGCAAATCGCCGGCCCGCATGGGTCGTAGTGCGGCACCGCCACTTGAAAAAAACCAGCGGACAAAACGCGTCTAAACATCCGAAACAAGCGGTTTTTCCGCAAGAGTTAGAGGTTCTGTCCGTTCGCTCTAAAAAACCACAGCATTGGATTGTCATTGACGATGCCCAACGCGGTTGTGATTACAATCGACGGCCTGCATGCCGGCATCGTAGGATGCTACGGCAACAGTTGGGTTGCGACCCCCACGTGGAACCGATTGGCTGCACAGGGCATCGTATTCGATCAGGCGCTGGTCGACTCGGTCGACGTACGCGACACGGCAAACGCCATTTGGCGGGCAACCCCTAGCTTTCTGCCATCCCATCTCGTTTCGAACCGGCCCCTCTTGCCCGAACTTCTAATGCACGCCGGCGTGACGAGCATGCTCGTTACCGACTCGGCGGACATCGTGCGTCATCCCGTAGCGTCGTCGTTCGCGCAGCGGGTGCATTTAGAGCCGCCCGGCACGCAGGCGGTGGCAGAATCGACCGGTCAGACATGGTTGGCAAGCTGCTTTGCTGAAGCGATCGCGCAGTTGGAACAATCAGAAGGGCCGTTTCTACTCTGGTTGCATCTTGCCGGCTGGTGTCGCTATTGGGATGCGCCGCTGGCCCTACGGGAACAATACGCCGACGAAGAAGACCCGCTTCCTTGGAGCAGCACAGAGCCGCTTATACGTCAGCTCGAACGCGGCGAAGAGCCGTTCGACCCCGATTTGCGATTGCGGCTGCGATTCGCATATGCGGCCCAAGTGACTGTGTTGGATGCGTGCCTCGATGCTTTCGTAACGG
>WGDQ01000037.1 GCA_015493185.1 Planctomycetaceae bacterium | reverse complement strand
GAGCGCTACAAGCTGATCCACTATTTCGAACCACCCGAGGAGTTCGAGCTTTACGATCTGAAAAACGATCCGGGCGAAACCAACAACCTATATGGCAAGCCGGGCTACGAATCGCTGACCAAGCGGCTCAAGAAACGAATGCAAGAACTCCGCCGCGAAACGGGTGATCTTTGAACCAAGATCGATCGGGTGGAAGACACACAATGGGCAGAACCGGTGGCCGAAGGGGCCGGGCAGAATACGGGCAGAGATGCCGCGTGCGCAAAGTGCCTGCGGAAGTTTGCCTGAGCACAAAACATCACAAGGAGGTTTAACAACCACGTGTGGATTCATCGCCGTCGACCACTAGATCCCGTGGGTGGCAAGGAAACGCCCGAGAAGGTGTTTCTCTCGCGGCGCCGGCTGCTTCAGGCAGCGGGCCTGGGCAGTGGCCTGATCGCGGCGTCTGCCGCGGCAGGTTATTTCGCATGGCGGCGTTGGCGTGGCAGCGATGCGGCGGTGATGGCGGCCGGCCGGGTGGACGAGAGCATGCCCGCGATGCTGGCCCAAGCGCCGCGCGACAAACGCTTCCGATACGGTCGGCCCGAAACCCCTGAGCCCGCAGCGGCCCGCTATACCAACTTTTATGAGTTTTCCGTATTCAAATGGACGTGGAAATACGTCGGTTCGTTTCGCCCACGACCTTGGCAACTAACGATCGGGGGGCTCTGCCGGCAACCGATGCGGTTGGATATCGACGAGCTGCTTCATCGCTTCGGCCGGCATTTGATCGAACGCCAGTATCGTCATCGGTGCGTGGAAACGTGGGCCATGTGTGTGCCGTGGATCGGCATTCCGCTGGCCGAAGTCGTTCGAGCAGCCGACCCGCTCCCGCAGGCCACCCACGTGCGGTTTCAAACGTTTTACCGCCCGAAGCAGGCACCCGGCTTTCTCAAGTGGCCTGACTTTCCGTGGCCCTACACCGAGGGGCTCACGTTGGCCGAAGCCACCAATCCGCTGCCGCTGCTGGCCGTGGGCATGTACGGCCACGCGCTGCTCAAGCAACATGGAGCGCCGGTGCGATTGGTGGTGCCATGGAAGTACGGCTACAAGTCGATCAAATCGATCCAGCGGATCGATTTCCTGCCACATCAGCCGGCCACCTTTTGGAACACCGCGGCGCCGAGCATGTACCCGTTCGAGTCGAACGTCGATCCGAACGTGCCGCGGCCCTGGCCCCAGCATACCGAACACGTGCTGGGGTCCGGCACGCGTTACGCCACGGAGCTTTACAACGGCTACGGGCAATACGTGAGCCACCTCTACCGCAAAAGATAGAGCATCGGCCCCTGCGGCTTGTGGTTCGCCTTGTTGTTAGTTTCGTGCCGTGGGGCACAAGGCGCGTCGCCCGCGTCGGGCTTCCGCCCATTGGGCTACTGTCGCGCCGAGGCGTGCATCGCATCAGCGAACGTTGCTCGTAGCGACCACGATCGCCTAGAGCGCGGCACGCGGACAATAGCTGCTCCAGTTGAGCGGCCCCAGTGCGCTATTGCCCAGCTTGTGCGGCGGCCGCTGCCCGAGATTCCTGGCCCGGGTGATATTCGCGCTGGGCGTGCTGCTTCACGTCTTCGAGATAAAACCACTGCGGCTTGAAACGCTTCTCCGACAGCAGTTTGGCCTGATCGAAGAAGTGCGGCGAATCGGGATCGCCACTTTGGCCATACTGCAACAAGCTGCCGGCACGGATCCGATCGCCAAACTCTACCGTGGCCACGTAGCTATGCCCCACCACGGCGTAGTGCTTTTTGTGCACCCGCAACGGAGGCAGATTGATGCTCGGCGTGAAGTACATGTTGAAAACAACACCGAGAGTGCCTTGCAAACCACTGGCAGGCAAACTCGGCAAATCGTCCGAAAACGGAATCTTGTAAAAGTCGGCCACGTTGGCGTGCCGCTGAATGCGGTTGGCCTGGCCCCACGGCACTTTCCAGTCGCCAAACGTTTTTTTCAGTTTGTTGGCGGCATCGATCAGCGCCTGGAAGCGCAGCTCGGGGTTCTTAAGGTATTTGGCCTTCAAT
>WGDQ01000036.1 GCA_015493185.1 Planctomycetaceae bacterium | reverse complement strand
GGTCTATGAGCGGTCAAAACCGGTTGGCTCCGGGGCGCTCGGGATTCGGCTTCGTCGGATATCCGTGCGACAGGCCGTTTTGAACTAGCCGGGTTTGTCTTCTATTTGTCGGCGAAGCGGTTTTTTCAACAGGTGGTTGGCCATTGAGCCTGGCCATCAAGCCCCTGTCCATTGGGGGCCTGTCGTCACCGCCCGAGCCGGTTGTCGGCGGTTTTTTCGCGGCCGGTGAGACCGATTGGGCAAGCACGTCTGTTTGCGCCATGCGCCTGAATCGGCCGCTGGTGCGTCAGCTTACGGCGAAGCTCTCGCCGGCTCTGGGCGGGTTGTAACGAGCGGCCATCGGCTGCGCATTGCCGCGCTGGTCGGCGTCTTTCTTTGCGCGATCGCTACCGTTTATCGCCTTGCGCCAAGCGGTACGCCGTCCCGTTTTCTTTAGCGCCGCGAGCCGGCGCGAAAAACTTAGTTTGCAGCCATTTTTTGGGCCCTGCGGTGCCTCTGGCAGCCGGTCCCCACGGCGAGGGGCAGAAGGCTTTTCGCGACCGTTAAGGTTTATCAAATCTCGACCGAACGGGTGCGAAGAATTGCCACGGATGCGCATTTCGCGTCGATCTCGTGCGATAGCCTTGCCGATACGATTTTACGGATGTCGGATAGCCATGCGACGCAGGCGGCTTGGCCGCTTCCGACGGGGAGAAGGAAATCCCGCGGTTCGGGTGCCCGCTACACCCGGGAACGAACAACGTAACGGAGTATCGAGACATGCGCAAGAATTTGAAGCTTTCCATCACGCTGGCAGCGGCCAGTGCCCTCTGTGCGGGGCAAGCCTTCGCTCAGTCGCCCAATGGGGGCTATCTGTTGCAACCTCGCTCTGTAGCGCAGGTCGACTACGGCAACGACTACTCGGACTATTACGCCGACTATTATGCCGACGATGCCGAACAGAAGGCTGCCGAGGCCCCCTCGGCTGCCGACAACAATGGCGGCACCGCTGCATGCGACACGTGCGACGATTGCGGACAAAGCTGCGGCGGATCGTGCGGTGGCCGGTCGTGTGGTGGTTTTTTCGATCCGAGCCGACCGGGACTGTTCACGGTGTCGGGCTGGGTCAACGGTGGTGCGACGCTCAACGATCATTCGGTGGGCAACAACCCACAGCAGTTCATCAACAACGGTGGTCAGGGATCGAATTTTCCCGTCGGGTTCAACGATCGGGAGCAAGGTCAACTGAACCAGTTGTACTTGATCATCGGCCGTGAGCTAGACACATCGTCGCGCGGCTGGGACATCGGTGGTCAGATTGATCTGCTTTATGGTAGCGACGCCCGCTTTACGCAAGCACTGGGTCTGGATGATAACATCATCAGCGACAAGGAAAGCCTCGAATACAAGATGGCGATCCCGCAGCTTTATGGCTCGCTTGGTGTAGGCGACTTTACTTTGATCGTGGGGCATTTCTATACATTTCATGGTTACGAAGTCGTTCCGGCCCCAGGCAACTTCTTCTACTCGCATGCTTACACGATGCAGTACGGCGAGCCGTTTACCCATACGGGCGCCCTGCTCAATTATCAGATGACTGACAATATCCTGATTTATAACGGTCTCGTACGAGGTTGGGACAACTGGAACGATAACAACGGCAATTGGACTTACCTAGGTGGTATTTCCATGCAGCTGGGTGAAGATACGAGCATCTTGGCAACGATTATCAGCGGCAACGAAGACGATGCCGGTGCTAACAACCGAACCCTCTATACGATCGTTGTCCAGCAGGCTTTTGGTCCCTTCCGCTATGTCGTGCAGCATGACAATGGCTGGGAGAACAACGCGAGCGCCGTCCAGATGGGCGAAGACGCTGAATGGTACGGCCTGAACCAATACTTGTTCTTCGATTACAACGAGTTGTTGGCTCTTGGTGCCCGTTTCGAGTGGTTCCGCGACGACGATGGTGCTCGCGTCGGCTTTGGCGACACGAACTACTATCAATGCACCTTGGGTGCCAACGTGAAGCCGACGGGCAATGCCATCATTCGTCCCGAGGTTCGTTGGGACTGGCAGGATGGTGGTGCGGCCAGCACGAATGCGTATGCTCAAGGCACGCAGCGGAGCCAGTTCACGGCGGCTTTCGATTTCATCGTCACCTATTGATGGGTACCCCCAACTGCCGGCTCTCGCCGCCGCCACGAGCCGGTTTTATCGCCCCCCACCCCAGGCTGTCGCGAGGCATCGCGGCAGCCTTTTTTTATCGGCGCGGTGAGGAACAAAAAGCCGAATCACAGTTCGCAAACGAGGGGTGGAGATCAACTTCAAGAGACGCCCCGAAGAACAGAATAACGTCGACCGTCGCGAGGCGAATGCGCAAATGCGGCCACTACGGCCATCGGCGTGTGGGGCAGGAGGAAATCTTGTAAACTTGCTGTAGGCAAACAGCGAACCACGCTATCAGCCAGTGCTCCAGCGCTGCCGGCAATTTTCTTCTCGCGTCGCTGGGAGGAGATCCTGGCACGCACAAAGCCCGGTCAAGATCGCTTTTCTCCTTTTCTTTCGTCGCCATGCCTTCGGTATGTTGCCACACACGCTCAAGGGAAACGGCCGCGATAAGCGGCCTGCAAGTTCATGGGGCGCCGGTGGTGTTGCGGAAAAGTTTACATCAGCTCACAGGCGATGATCGCGACTCGGCAGTGGCGGTGCGTTGGTGCGTGAGGACCGGCGGGCCGCCCGGCAGGCACTCGAAGTTTTTGCCGATGAAAATCCGCTGGTGGCGATGTGTGGGCACAGCAGGGAGGTTGCTGCTCGTTCTTTGCTGTTGTCTTGGAGCAGTAGACGGTGCCGTAGCCGACGACGAAGCGGGAGGGGAACAACACACGCTGAGTTCGGCTCGACGGCTCCGGCTTACTGGTCGATATGGCGAAGCTGAAGAAATGTTTCGCACGCTGCGAGCGGCCTACCCTATTCGTGCAACGGTGGGCTTGGCTCGAACCCTTGCCGAAACCGGGCGAGATGACCAGGCCCGTGAGATGTTGCGCGATGCAATCGAACAACACCCAAACGCAGCACTGATGGCCGAATTGGCCGATCTCGAATTTCGTCGAGGGCGGCACGACGAAGCCGAGCGGCTGGCAAGGCGTGCCTTGGCGCTCGATGATGAAAATGTTCAGGCCCGATGGCGGATAGCCGAATTGCAGCGCGTGCGTGGGCAGCTCAAGGCCGCCAACGACGGGTATCGCTGGTTGGTCGAATATTACAACGCGCACGACGTTGATGATGTCGACACACTGCGCTGGATCGGCTTGGCCGCCGCTCGCTACGCCCGATGGAATCGATTGAGCGACCAGTTTCGATTTCTGGTCAATGAGCTTTTTCCGGAAATGCTGTCGGCCGACGAGACGTACTGGCCTGCCCATTTCGAAGCGGGGCGTCTGTTTCTCGAAAAGTTCAACCCGGCGGAAGCCGCTCGCTCGCTCCAGCAG
>WGDQ01000035.1 GCA_015493185.1 Planctomycetaceae bacterium | reverse complement strand
TCCTCGATCGCGAGCCGGTGCTCGATTTGCAACCGCTCGCCGACGGTTCCACCGTCTAATCGTTCCATCACAATGGCCGTGCCGTGCGACGCCTCGGCCCACCCAAAGGTGCGCGTCACGTGCGGATGCACTCTCGCCGCCGCGCGTCGGGTTCGCTCCAAAAGCAACGTAGGCGTAAACCCCCGCGGGCATTTGTGGTAATCCAGCAGCACCGGATGCCCCGTCGGCAAGTGGCGTGCATGGTATCGCCCCGTCAAACGCCCCGCGGAAATGCGGTCCTCGATCGCGTAGTCGCCAATTACCAGCCGGCTGGCCCGCCGCCGCATCAGCAGCTTCACCTGATAGGGTGTCAGCGCGCCCTGCGCAACCAGCCATTGGGCCAACGTAGCGCCGTTCACCAACTGCGAGCCGCGCACTTGTTCGAAATCGCGGCCCAGCCGGCGACACCGATCGATCGAAATCAGGCCGCTCTGGTGTACAAGATCCCAGAACTCGGCAACCGTAGGAACGGAAACAGACTTGGCCATTGGCTCAGGCTAAATAGGTCTTCTGCACCGGCAATCGCACGACTGGTTCACGTTCCAGGTGCCTTTGGTGCCGCCCCGTTGAAGCGAAATGCGGAAAACTCCAATGTATCGCGCCGATCCACTCCGCTGCAAAGCAACTTCTCTCCCAACGGCCAGCGCTCGCAAACCACACCGCGAAGTCAGTCCGCATATTGCGACGCTGTTTGCACGACCGACTCGCCTTGAGTCGCTCGCTCTGTGGGCTTACGATTCCTCCCAACATGCTGCGCGCGGTCGTGTTGGGGTTCGGCCGGCACAACGCGTTTCCGCACGCCGCGCTCCCATCCGCACTTATCATGGAGTCATCAGCGTGCGATTTTTCGAAACCGTTCAGCACTATTTCAACGACGCCGCCGACCGGCTCCAACTTTCCGATGACTTGCGCCGCTTGCTGCTCACCTCGGAGCGCGAAGTCCAAGTGCAGGTTTCGCTCGAACTCGACGATCGCCGGTTGGCAACATTCATCGGCTACCGTGTTCAGCACAATCGCGCACGAGGCCCCATGAAAGGCGGTTTGCGATACCACCCCGAGGTCGATCTCGATGAGGTCCGCGCCCTGGCCTCGTTGATGACCTGGAAATCGGCCCTGGTCGAAATTCCCTACGGCGGCGCCAAAGGAGGCATCGCCGTCGACCCTCGAGCGCTCAGCCGACGCGAGTTGGAGCTGATCACCCGCAAGTTCGTCGATGGCATCCACGACCTGATCGGGCCAGATATCGACATTCCCGCTCCCGACATGGGCACCACGGCCGAGGTGATGGCGTGGTTCATGAACCAGTACGAGAAATATCACGGTTTCAGCCCCGCGGCCGTAACGGGCAAGCCGGTTGAACTGCACGGCCTGCCTGGTCGCGAGGAAGCCACCGGTCGAGGCGTGGGTCTGCTCACCGTCAAGCTTCTCAGTCGTCTTGGCCGCCGCCCTGACAAGATGCGTGTGGCCATCCAGGGTTTCGGCAACGTGGGCACGCACACGGCCAAATTCCTGCAAGAGGCCGAAATGAAGGTCGTGGCCATCAGCGACGCCAGCGGAGGCTATTACCGCCCCGAGGGAATCGACGTGATGAATGCGGTTCGCTATGCCGTCCAACGAAACGGATCGCTCGAGGGCTACCCTGATGCCGAGCCGATCTCGAATCGCGAGTTGCTGGAACTGGACGTCGACGTGCTCATTCCCGCCGCCATTGGCGGAGTGATCACCGGCAGCAACGCCCCTCGTTTGAAAGCGGGCATCGTCGTCGAGGCGGCCAACAGTCCCGTCGATCCCACGGCCAACGCCATTCTGGAAGAACGCGGCACGATCATCTTGCCCGATATTCTGGCCAACGCCGGCGGTGTGACGGCCAGCTATTTCGAATGGGCACAAAACCGCCAGTTCTATCGTTGGGGCCTCAACCGCGTGCGGCAAGAGCTCGATCGCGCCTTGGGCGATGCGTTCGAACGCACCTGGCAGTACGCTCAGGAAAACAAATGTTCGCTTCGGCAGGCGGCCTATACGATCGGCGTCAGCCGCGTCAGTCGGGCAACGCTTCTGGGCGGCTTCGTTTGAGAAGGTGTTTTTCAGAGTCGTTTCCAGGCCCGAGATTGTGAGCGGGTGAATCGTATCAAGGAGGGCGAAGCAAATCCTCGTTGAACTGGTCGATGCAGACCGACGACGAGACGGTGGACCTGCTCACGATCGAAGCCGGAATTGGACTTTGAAGACACCTTCTGACCTGGCGATCAGCCGGCGTACGTCGATCGTTTGGCATTGCCCGCCGGCCCCGTGTGTGCCGCGGAAACC
>WGDQ01000034.1 GCA_015493185.1 Planctomycetaceae bacterium | reverse complement strand
CGCTGGCACGACCTGCACCAAGCACTGAATGAGTCGGATGCCGAGGCGTGGATCGTGGCCACGTCCACCGCGGCCCATGTGCCGCTGACCAACATACTGTTGGCTGCCGGCAAGTCGGTTTTGCTGGAAAAGCCGATCGCTGAAAATCTTGAGACCGCAGAGAAGCTTGTCCTGCCCTCCGATGCTGAGTCGAATCGCTTGATGCTTGGGCACGTGGTGCTATTCAACAGCGAATTTCGCGAATTGCTTCAGCAAGTTCGCCAACGAGGCCCGATTGCCTACATTGATTGCGTGCGGCACCGGCCTGCGTCAACACTCGACGCGTTTCCCAACGAAAGCCCGTTTCATTTGACAATGGTTCACGACCTCTATCTGGTGCTTGTCGTGATGGATGGCCGCGAACCGGCTCGGGTTAGCGCCCAGACGCACCGCACGGCAGATGGCCGTTGCGATCTCGCCCTGGCCCAACTTCAGTGGGAAAACGGTGCCGTCGCTTCGTTATGTGCGTCGTTCCTCACACCGCCGGGAATGGCCAGCGACGGCTTCGACCGCATGGAAGTGTTCGGTCAAGGGTGGGCCGCCCGAATACGCCCCAACCCGCGACCGATCGAGCTTTGGGATACGCGTGCTCGTTGGCCGCTGGCGCTGGAAATTCAAGCCCAACCGCATGCGGCCAGTGGCATGCTTGCCGATCAATTGCGCTGCTTTTGCCGGGTGGTTCGTGGCATCGAGCCCGTGCCAAGAGGAGCGACCTACCACGACGGCTTGCAGGTGCAGCGCTGGACACAGCGACTTGTCGAGGCAAGCGGCATCGCACCGCGTTGAGCAAAAGGCGGCATCCCTTCGAAGGCGTGCGCACTTGCGGTCTGCCTCCCTGACGCCGAGCGAGCGGCTAAAAAAGCCTGTTGAGTCAGGTTTCGTACGAAATCGCAACAGAAAGAAATAGGACGGCACGATTCATGCCAGAACCAGCGTTCACATCGAACTTCACGGTGCTCGACTGGGGCATCGTGGTGGCATATCTGCTCGGAACCGTAGTGGTTGGGCTGTACGCCAACCGTTACATCAAAGATATGGCCGACTACATCGTCGCCGGGCAGTCGCTAAAGTCCTACATTTCCGTGGCTACCATGCTGGGCTCGGAAATCGGTCTTGTGACGGTGATGTATACCGCACAAAAAGGCTTCAACGGTGGGTTCGCGGCGTTTCATATCGGTTTAGTTGCTGGGCTGACGTGTCTGGTGGTCGGGCTTACCGGCTTTCTCGTCGTGCCGTTGCGAGAAACGGGCGTGATGACCATTCCGCAGTTTTACGGTCAGCGATTCGGAACCGGAGTACGCGTCTTTGGCGGTCTGGTGCTCGCACTGGCCGGGATACTGAACATGGGCGTGTTCTTGAAAGCAGCCGGCGTTTTCGTGACAGCATTGGCCGGCATCACCGATCCCGGCGCGGTCAATGTGGTGATGACCGTACTGATTTCGCTCGTTCTGCTCTACACAATTCTCGGCGGCATGGTCTCGGTGGTAATCACCGACTATATCCAGTTTGTTGTGCTATCGTTCGGGATGTTGATGGTTTGCCTGCTGGCGGTGAGCCGGCTCGGATGGGAGCCGATCGTCGAGACGGTAAAAACGGTGCACGGTCCGGCAGGCTTCGACCCGCTGGACGAAAACGGCTTCGGACCGTCATACGTCGTGTGGATGATATTTACGTTTGGCCTGGTTTCCTGCGCCGTGTGGCCCACTGCGGTCATGCGCGTGTGCGCTGCCAAAAACACGCAGGTCGTGCGCCGCCTGTATTGCTGGTCGTCAGTCGGTTTTATGACGCGTTTCATCATCCCGCAGTTTTTGGGCATTTGCGCGCTGACATGGTTCTGGCAGCAACACGGGCCCGGCAGCCGCTTTTTCGATACCGAGGGCGCCCTGGCCGGCGATCCCGATGCAACACTGAGTGCGATGCCTTTGTTCCTGAGCCAGATCCTGCCGACCGGGTTGATCGGGCTGGTAGCCGCCGGCATGCTCGCAGCATTCATGTCGACGCACGACAGCTACTTGTTGTGCTGGGCCGCAATTCTGGTGGAAGACGTAATCCATCCCATCATGGGCGGTCGGTTGACCACGCGCACCCGTCTGCGGTTGGCTCGTGTGTTTATCTTTCTGACTGGTTTGTTTTTGCTCGCCTGGAGTATTTGGTATCCGATGGGGCAGGACATGCTCGATTACTTGGCCGTCAGCGCGGCCATCTACTTTACCGGCGCCTTCGCGCTTTTGCTGTGCGGGTTGTATTGGAAGCGCGCCAGCCGCGCGGGGGCATATGCCGCGTTGGCGGCGGGGTTGCTGGCGGTGTTGGGCTTGACCCCCGTGCGGCAGCACCTTCACCTTACGAACGAAGCGCTGGGGGTGCGCGTCAACGAGGCCCACATCGGGCTGGCAACCGTTGCCTTGGCGCTGGCTTCGATGATCGGCGGTTCGCTGCTGTTTCCAGACCGCCACCGTGAACATGAGGGCATATGAAAATGGATGTTTGGGCGACGTTTTGGGGATGGCTCTTGGCCGCGGTTCTGGTGATCTTCGCACTGCTGGCCGTCGCGGTTGCGATCGGTGGCTTTTTCGATGTCAAAGCCCTTTTCGAAACGATTGACGAACAACATCAAGAAGACGAACCAAGCTGAGTGCGAGCCAAACGGTGTTTGGGCGTAAACGGCGAACAGGAAAATCGGCATGAAAGCAGTAGAAGCTTTATTTCGCGTCCGACAACGTTTGTGGAGCCGTTGCTTCGGGCGCGATCTTCGCTTGCTCGTTTGCGTGGGTTGCATGGGCTTTGGGCTTTGGCTCGTAGCTTTCGGTGTCCCCGCTCTGGCGGTCGATAACGAGAACACTGCCGACGCCTTCTTGGCGAAGGCCGTGCAGGTGTTGCCGGTTGAGCAGCCGTACGATTATCACCGCAGGCTCAAGCAGGGGCCCGTACATCGTTTGTGCCGCAATCCCGCGGCGCGACCGACTTCAGATGAGATGTCGATTGCCGATCGCGGCTGGAGCGTGCTGATCCGTGCGGATGCCGGACCGATTGTGCGTTTTGCCGCTGACGACCTGCGTGAATATCTGAAAACGGCAATGCAGGTGCATGTTCGCGTGCAAGCGCGCGACTCGCTCGATAATTGGGCCAGCCAGCGCCGCGTGATCGTAGCCGGCACTCCCGAGCAGTTGCCGACCGTAGGACGCCAGTTAAAGGGCTCGAAAGACTACGAAATCCGCGTTTCTCCTCAGCGCATTGTTGTTTGCGGATACGACGAGCTTGGCGTGATGCACGGGCTGTTCAACCTCGAAGCCCGCCTGACCTTACGCGAAGGCCCGTTTCTGCCCCGCGATCTCCATACGGTCCGGCACAGTCTTTACCGCACACGAATGGTTTTGTCGTGGCTCGGCTGGATGCAGTGGCCCGACGCCTATCTGTCGCATCTGGCCCATGATGGCTACGACGCAATCTTCGCCTCGGTGTATGCCAATCCCAACGGCGTCGAAGGCCCGCCTCACTATCATCTCATTCGCAAGCAAAAGGCCGACCGGTTGCACGACGTGATTCGCCGCGCCGGGCAGCATGGCATCAAGGTCTATGCTCCCATCCTCTACGGCAATACGCGCGATGCAGAAAACAAAGCGAAGCTGCGCGAGCATGTGCGCGACATCGTCACGAAGTTTCCTGACATTCATGGCTACATTTTGTTGACCGAAGGGTTTTACTTCGAAAGGTTCTTTGGTGCCGGAGGACACGGCCGGCAAGATCTGCGCGACTGGGCACGACACTGGACCGAGGCCGTTCGGATCGTTGCCGAGGAGTGTCACAAAATCAATCCGCGCATCGAGATATTGCCCTGGGAGTACAACATCGACTTCAGGCCCACGCGCGTGGAGCTGAAACGGTACGTTACCAGCCTGCTGCCACAAGACACCATTCCGCTGCTGACGTGGGAGAACGGCAAAGCATTCGAGCTGGATGGGCTGCGCGGATACTTGCGAGATTATTCGATCAGCCAGGTCGGACCGGCCGAGGTCGCCGCGGCTCAGATTGCTGAAGCCAAGCGTCGAAACATGCTCGTTTATTGCAAGGCCGATTGTTTTGCCACATGGCAATTTGGCACCACACCATATCTGCCCTGTCCGCGGCAGTGGCCTGT
>WGDQ01000033.1 GCA_015493185.1 Planctomycetaceae bacterium | reverse complement strand
CTCTTGCTCGGAGGGTGCTTTTCAGCGGTGGCGCAGGCATCGTGCCGCGGGGCGACCGAAGATGTCGTCCCTCGCCGCCTTTTTTTCCTCACCGCTCGTGTCGACGCAGGCGTCGAAAGATCGCCAGCCCCAAGCCGCCCATGCCCCACGCCATGAACACCATGCTCGAAGGCTCGGGCACTACGGTGAAGTAGTTCTGCCCATTCTGCGCGTTGGCGTAGTGTTGGGCGATTTCGGAGGCCGAGAGAGCACGACCCCAGAACGCCACCTCGTCGATCACGCCCGAAAAGGGCTCTGGTCCTGCCGGAAAAAGGTTGCCGATCGTTGCCGGGGCGCCACCACCGCTTGAGATGGGCGTGCCCGGTGCGTACGAGGTGCTATAGCGCAGCGTGCCGTCGATGTAGAGGGCTTTCAGCCCCGATGCCACATCGTAAGTACCAACAACATGGTGCGGGTTGCCGTCGGTCAAATCGGCCACGGTAGGACGTCCGGCAACGCCATCGAGCGGCATGTCCAGTTCGCTGTAAACGCCACCGATATTCAGACCCAACGAGAGAACGGGACCGATGGGATTGTTCGAATCGTTTTGAAACGAGAGCAGCATCCGGCTCGAGCCGTCTTCCTTACGAAAGATTTCGTCGTAGTCGAGAAAGGCGCCCGTCCAGTTGGAAACGATCATCGCTTCGATCGTCACGCCATCGGTTACCGAAAAGTTGTTGCTCGTACCTGCACCGGCGTCGACGTACGATCCGCTGGTGTTGTCGAAGGCCAGCGCACCGCTGCCGATGATGCCAGTCACGCGGCTTACGGCGGACCCCAGCGTGCCGTCGTTGCTGTCGGCCGAATCGATCGCCGGACCGCTGGTTTCATCGAAGTTCCAGTACGAAATCAACTGCGGAGGAAACATGGGCATCGCGAGGCAATTGTTTTTCCACGGCAACCCCAGTATGCCCACGCCTGCCAAAAACAACGCAAATCGGGCCGAGCCTCGCGATACGGATCGTCGTACATCGTTCTTTTTCATCAACATTTCCCCTGTTTACGAAAACCGCTGAAACTTCGATGACGTTGAGAAGACACACACCAAAAACACAATGCCCCCGCCGGATCATCATCCTGCGCCGATTCGTTAATCGGTGCCCCGGCTAGTCCCCGGATGATGACTTGCCCATGTGGTTACTGCCGCTGTTTTCTCGGAGCGAAGAGAACCCCCCACTTGGCGAAAGCAAGGTCTGCTCGTGGGGCGATCAGGCCTCAGTGCGTTCCTCAGCGGTTCTCTGGCGAAAAAAACTTGTTTCGTTTCCGCGACCGAGAAAACAGGGCTGAGCGAATTGCCCCAGCAGCGAGGATTTGCCGGGAAGCTGGTACAAGGTTTAGGAAACGGTCGCAAACAATGTCAAGAAAATTTGCGGCGAAAAAATCTATGGCCATTGTGGCCGATAGCAGCCCAGCATGTGCAGAAGTGGTGGGCTTCGGTCGTACGCATAACCCGGCAGCAAGGCGGCGGCGAAACAACTGCCGTGTGATGCCGCACCGTGGCGCAGTGCCCGACCTTCCTCAATCTGCCGGTGCCTCGAGCAGCTCGGGCCAGTCGGTCGGATCGAGGGCTTCCCATTGCCCGCTTAGCGATGTGGTGCGGGCGATCCGTACGATGTCGTGCGACTGTTTGTCGGAGACGATCAGCACGCGCCGCAACCAGCCTTCCCCCACGGAAATCCGAACGTCGGACGCTTCCGATACTCGCCAGCGATTCCAACGCCGCAAACCCGGGTAGCGATCCAACAGCGCGGCCACTCGCCAGTCGGCCAGTTCCACTTCTTCCGACTCGCGACAGGCCAGACACAAATCGTCGGCCAGCGACAATGGGCTGACCAGTTGCCCGCAGGCCGCGCAACGAACCAGTGTGGAGCGCAGCACACGATGCCCGCTTACCGGACAGGCCACGGTGAGTTCGCGCAGCACGTCGCGTTCGGTGGCCTGTCCGGTAAGCGGGCATCGTGTGCTGCGCTCCACACTGGTTCGTTGCGCGGCCTGCGGGCAACTGGTCAGCCCATTGTCGCTGGCCGACGATTTGTGTCTGGCCTGTCGCGAGTCGG
>WGDQ01000032.1 GCA_015493185.1 Planctomycetaceae bacterium | reverse complement strand
TGTCCGGTCTTTTTGTTTTGTCCGGCCTTTTACCCTTCACCCCGCTACGCGCGCGACAGACCTCCGCTATGGCTCGAACGTGGTGATCGCAACGATGGCCAATGTCCACTGGGCGCCAACGCAACGCGCGCCGATGCCCGGCTCGAGCGTCGCCGTGCCACGCCTGCGGAAGGATGTCGGCCGCCGTGGTCGGGCTTGCAGAGTCGTCGGATCTACAGATTCGTCAGATCCAATTCCGGCGGACCAGTCGGCTCGCTGCTGTCTTCCACGGTTCGTACGTTCGACGACATATCCAAGTAGATTTTGTCCTGCAAAATCTCCTGGATGATGATTTCCATTTTGTCTTGCGTGTTGGTCTGCACCAAAGGCTTTGCGCCGCGGTTCAGTGCCACGAGTCGCTTTTGAATCAGCGTGGAGAGTTTGAAGCGTCCGCCAACTTTGTTGACGACTTCTTCTTCCTTCAGCGCTTCGAGCATATGAAAACCTCGTTTGATGTAGGAAAAACTAGGGAAACACCTGGCACCCTGTTGAAGCATTCATGCCGGCCGCGGGCGGTCAGCATTCGCCAGCTCTATGCTGTCCAAGGCTCGACAGATTGTTGGATCTACCTGCCACGGCTCCTGCTGGCCTGACGACGAATTCTAATTTGCTTCTTATTGCCCGCTTGCCGACGAAGCGGTTTTTTTTCAGTCGGTTGAACAAAAGGCGAACAAGGGGTCGCGGAGGGAAAGTTCACAAACGTGAATGGAAAAAATCACGGTCGCCCGCGCGATAAGCGCCTGAGGGGCGACAAACGATTTCATGCGGCGGCTCGCTCGAGCAGGTCGCGTATCTGACGGGCAGCCTGCTCCACATCGTTGTTGACGATTTGCACATCGAAGCGGTCGGCCTGCTCCATCTCACGGCGGGCCACATCGAGCCGAGCGCGAATCTGTGTTTCGTCCTCACTGCCGCGAAGTCGCAGACGTCGTTCCAGTTCTTCGAGCGAAGGCGGCATGATAAAAATGCGCAAGGCGTCGGGAAAGCGCTCTCGGACCGCCTCGGCACCTTGAACATCAACTTCTAAGATTACCCACTTGCCCTGCTCAAGGCTAGGTCGGACCTCGCTTTCCAGCGTGCCGTACCAATGGCCGTAAACCTGAAAGCTCTCGATGAAGTCGCCGGCCCGTTGCCGCCGCTCAAACTCTTCCGGCGTAAGAAAGTGGTAGTCGACACCGTCGACCTCGCCCGGACGGGGCGGGCGCGTGGTGGCCGAAACGCTTGGCACCAGCCGCTCGGGCATCAGCTCGAATAAGCGCTTGATCACCGTGCCTTTGCCCACGCCCGAGGGGCCCGAGATCACGATCAGCTTGCCACGCGGTGCAGAGTTCATCGACCAACAATTCTGCGAATAATCAGAGCTTGCTAACAGCGGCCCGATAGGCCATTCCGCTTTGTGAGGGGCGGGCCAGGCCCTTACGATCGGGCCGGCCAGCCGGTTTCTTCTTTCTTCGTTGCCACCTCAGCGGTGCCCGATCAGCCGGCCCCACTGCGGCCTGACGTTCACTCGACGTTTTGCACCATTTCGCGAATTCGCTCGATCAGGGCCTTGATCTCGACCACGTGACGCGAGATCTCCACATCGTTGGCCTTCGACCCGATGGTGTTGGCCTCGCGAACCATTTCCTGTGTCAGGAAGTCGAGCCGCCGGCCCGAGCTTTCCGGGCTTTGCAGCGTTTTTTCAAACTGGTCGACGTGGCTGCGCAGCCGCACCGTCTCTTCCGCAATGTCCGAACGCTCGGCAAAGATGCTCACCTCGCGGATCAAATCGGCCGGATCGAGCTCCACGCCGCTCGAGGCCAGCAGCTTTTGCACACGTTCGTAGAGACGATCGCGATACGACTCGACCACTTGCGGCGCGCGCTGCTCGATCTGGTCGAGATGCGTCACGATTTGCCGGGCGTTGGCCTTGAGGTCGCGGGCCATGGCCTTGCCTTCGGCGGCTCGCATGTCGCAAAGCTGCCCGATGGCCTCGTCCAGCGCCTCGCGAATCAGCGGCCAGTCGGCCTTCACGTCGGTCGAGGCCTGATCCTGGTCTTTCACCGCTCCGGGTAACAGCAACAGTTGCGCCAGTGGCACGCTCTCCACCGCATGCCATTTCAGCTCCAGTTCGTCCACCTGTCG